>JAHDEU010000055.1:0-853 GCA_020628635.1 Hellea sp.
GACGAGGCGGAACTGCGCCGCGTCGCCAACGGGTTCGTGACCAAGAAGCTGGAGATGACCGACGGCCAGATGGACCTCGTCAAGGATGTCTGCGCCCAGATGAAGGGCCAGCGCCAGAAATCCCGCGTGACCTTCTACTATCTCGCGGCGAAGAAGGCGAAGAAGCTCTCAGTCTTCAAGTAGGGAGGTCGCGGGCGATCCGTCCGCGCCGCACCACCGCAGAAAACCGTTGCAAGCCCGCCTCCTGGCGGGCTTTTTTCGTGGCGGTGAAAGACTGGTCCACGCCCACCAGCCGGACGTCATCTTCGCTTCCATGGAAAAGGCAGAACACGAACGGCAAGGGAGTCATGCCGAATGGCGCTGGCCGAACTTCGCGCCCGCCGAGATGGCCTGCCGCCATTGCGGCGAGCTCTACCATTGGCCGCGCTTCATGGACGCGCTGCAGTCTGCGCGCAGCGCGCTCGAGCGGCCCGTGCGCATCCTGTCGGCCCATCGCTGCAGCCTGCACAATGCGCGCGTGGGCGGGGCGCCGCGCTCCCAGCATTTGCGGCTGGCCGTCGATATCTCCCTGCACGGCCATGACCGGCACGCGCTGCATACCGCTCTGCGCGAGGCGGGGTTCACCGGGTTCGGCTTCTATTCAACCTTCATCCATGCCGATCTGGGGCCCCGCCGGTCATGGTTCGGCAACAGCAAAGCGAGAGACCTATGGCAACGCTGACCAACCTCACACTGGACGCAGCCGCGGGCGGCATTTTCGGCCTGGTCGGAACCGCGCTGGGCCGCGTCGCGGGCTTTTTCGAGCGCCGCCAGATCCACGCGCAGGAGCAGGCGCAATGGTCGCACGAACTCG
>JAHDEU010000055.1:863-8492 GCA_020628635.1 Hellea sp.
TGCACCGCCTGAACATGGAAGCGCGCGCGCAGGAGACCGAGCAGGAGCTCGCGCTCGCCGCCCAAGCCGGGAGCTGGGCCGGACTTGAAGCCTCGATCATGGCGGATGCGTCGATCGGCAAGGCCAGCCGCTGGGTGATCAACATTCTGAGGCTGGTGCGCCCGGTGCTGACGCTGCTCCTCTGGCTGCTGACCGGCTGGATTTTCGCCATCACCCAGGACGGCCACATCGCGGAGGCCTGTGTGTTCGCCGCGACGGCAGCGACGCTGTGGTGGTTCGGCGACCGTGCGCCGCGCGGAGAGGGCGCTACGGCTGTCGTGGCTCCGCCTCCGGCACGTCTTCGCTAGCTGGCGTGTCGGCCGGGGCTTCTACCTTGGGCTTGTTGGCCTCGATCGCAGCCGCTTCTTCGGCGAGGGCCGTCGCGATGATGAAGATCGCGGCAATCAGCATGATGGTGCTGTAGACCAGGCCGACGCCGTAAGCCGTCAGAATCGACTTGATGTCGCTGCGCCGGAACATGCCCTTGGCCGACATGGGCAGATAGACCAGCAATATGCCGGAGTAGATCAGCAGCAGCCCCGGAATGGGTGTGAACTGCGCGAGCAATATGAAAGCGAGCAGGAGTAGGAACGAGAAGGCGTGAATGTAGCCCGCATGGACGAGGTGGTCGTAGAGCATTGCCTTGTCCCGCCCGCGAATGAAGACCGCGCCCAGCACCATGGTCAGCGGCAGCATCAGGAACATCATCCATTTCAGCTTGGTGTTGAGTTGATTGTTGACGACCTGAGGGTTGCGCAACACCCGCTGCATGAGCTGGTTGGTGCCGTCCGCATCGAGCGTGACGGAGTTGTCGCGACCCGTGCTGAATGTGGCCTTTACATCATCGTCCACCTCCAGTCCCGCGTCCGACTCTTCCGCGACAATCGCCTTCGCTTCGCCCAGCCTGTCCCGCAACCGCTCCAGGCGTTCTTCGAGCCTGGCTCTGGTCTCGACGTCGGTAGCGTCTTCCAGCTCGTCTTCGATCCTCTCGATATTGTCCTCGATGGCGCCGATGTGGCCCGCATTATAGCCCGCGCCCGCCGCGCCGAGTTGTTGACCGCTCAGCACGATCTTGGCACCATCGGGCGGGAAGACAAGCCGGTCTCGCTGCACGAACCAGTGCAGCTTGACGGGGTAGCGCTCATCGAGGCTCGCCACTTCCGGCTCCTCGCCCTGCAGATTGCCGAACGCGATCATCTGCGTGCCCGACAGGCTGATATAGCCGAACAGAAGGAGCGAGGCGGCGAGGAACAAGCGCACCGGCGAGGTCCACCGCGTGCGCGCACCATCCGCATAGTCGCGCGCGACCTGGCCGGGCTTGCGTATCAACGTCCAGAGAGTCCGCCAGACCCGGCTGTCGAGTGCAGTGATGTTGGTGAACATTTCGACGATCAAGCGGAAGATCGACCGTCGGTAGTCGTCATTCTTGTTGCCGCAGGCGTGGCAGTAGAGCCCGACCATGGGCGCGTCGCAGGAGAAGCAGGTGACGGACTGGTTGGCATTGGGCACGTCGTCCCGGTCCAGCAGCCGCTCGCCGCCATCGGCCAATCCCAACACTTCCTCCGTCGTGCTCATGGGGGCACTATGGCACACCCATCACTGTTGTGAAGCGCTGCCGTCGCCCTTGCGCGCGCGGCGTGCGGACCTATGACGGAGGGATGTTCGAAAACAAGATTGTCGCCATCACAGGCGCATCCGGCGGGATCGGCCGGGCCATCGGGGAAATGTTCGCGGCCAACGGTGCGACCGTTGCGCTGTCCGACCTGTCTCCGCCCACGGAAGCCGCCGCTGCCATGGGCACCAAGCCATACACCTGCGACGTGTCCAGCGATCTGTCGGTGCAGGCCTTCATCGAAGCCGTCGAGACCGATCTGGGTCCGATCGACATCTACGTGTCCAATGCCGGGATCGGCGCCGGCAACGGTCCGCATGTCGCGGGCGGATCGAATGAGAGCTGGGAGGCGAGCTGGCAGGTCAATGTCATGGGCAGCGTCTATGCGGCGCGCGCGCTCATGCCGGGCTGGCTGGAGCGGGGTGAGGGCACATTCATCGTGACCGCATCGGCGGCGGGCCTGCTCAACCAGGTCGGCTCGGCCAGCTACTCCGCGACAAAGCACGCGGCTGTGAGTTTCGCGGAATCCATCGCCATCGAGCATGGCGACGAGGGCATCACCTCCCACTGCATCTGCCCGCAATATGTGCGCACCAACATGACGGCGGGCGCGGACTTTTCGAACAATCGCGAGGCGCTGATCGAACCCGAAGACGTCGCCAACGCGCTCAAGGACGCCATGGCGGAGAACCGCTTCCTCGTCCTGCCACATCCGATCGCGCAGAAATACTATGTCGCCCGCGCGCATGACCCTGACGCATGGCTCGGCGGGATGCGCAAGATGCTGGCGAAGTTAAAGGCGTCGGGCAGCGGCGTGTTCGTGGAGTCCGGGAAATGAGCCACCGTTTCGATCTCACAGGCAAGGTCGCGCTGGTCGCGGGTGCGTCGCGCGGCATTGGCGAAGCCATCGCGCATGGCCTGGCCGAACACGGCGCGCATGTCGTCTGCACGTCCCGCAAGCCCGAGGCCTGCGCTGCGGTCGCCGACGCGATCAAGGCCAAGGGCGGCTCGGCGAGCTTCGCGGAGCTGCATCTGGGCGATCTCTCGCACCATGACCGCGTGCTGGAGCAGATCAAGAGCGAGCACGGACGGCTCGACATTCTCATCAACAACGGCGCGACCAACCCGCATTTCGGGCCTGCCCACAGTGCGACGGAAGAGGCCTATGACAAGACCTTCGCGGTCAACACCCGCGGTCCCTACTTCCTGACATCAAAGGCCTACCCCATGCTGCGCGAGGATGGCGGCGGCTCGGTCGTCAACGTGGCCTCCATCGATGGCCTCCAGCCAGCGGCCAACCGCGTCATCTATGCCATGACCAAGGCCGCGCTGATCGCGATGACGCAGGGCATGGCCAAGGAATATTCGGACGACAAGACCGGCGCGGGCGTGCGCGTCAATGCGCTGCTGCCGGGTCCGGTCGATACCAAGCTCGCGGCCGCGCTGAAGAACGCGCCGGGCATCGACCAGTATCTCGACATGACCATGGCCATCAAACGCTTCGCCCAACCGGACGAGATGGTCGGCGCGGTTCTGTTCATGGTGAGCGACGCGGCGAGCTTCTACACTGGCCAGTGCACGGTCGTCGACGGCGGCGCGACCCTCTGATGGCGGACAATGCCACGATCGATGTCCGAAAGGGCGAGGCGCTGGACGTTGCGGCGGTGGACGCCGTGCTCAAGGCCAATGTCGAGGGACTGTCGGGCGAGCCGACAGTGCGCCAATACCCGTCGGGCAACTCCAACCTGACCTATGCGCTGGACTACCCGGACCGGCGCCTCGTGCTCCGCCGACCGCCTTTCGGGCCGCTGCCCAAGGCAGGGCACAACATGTTCCGCGAATACCGCATCATGCGCGATCTCAAGCCCGGCTTTCCGCAGGTGCCGCAGACCGTCTTCTACACGGATGATGAGAGCATCATCGGCAAGGAGTTCTACGTCATGGAGCGGGTCGAGGGGCCGCTGATACACAAGACGATCCCGGCCGAGTGGAACTGGTCAGCCGACGACACGGCGCAGCTGGGGGACAACTTCATCGACGCTTTGGCAAAGCTGCACACGCTGGACTACAAAGCGTTGGGGCTGGAAGACTTCGGTCGTCCGGAAGGCTATGTGGAGAGGCAGATACGCGGCTGGAACAAGCGCTGGGACAAGGCCCACACGGACGGGATCACGCGTTTCGAAGACGTGCAGGCCTGGCTCGAGGACAACATGCCGGCCGAGAGTCCGCACCACGCCGTGCTGCATGGCGACTACCGCATCGACAATGCGATCCTGGACGCGGACGATCCGCGCAAGATCGCGGCGCTGCTGGACTGGGAGATATGTGCGATTGGCGATCCTCTGATGGACCTCGGCAACACGCTGTCCTACTGGATCGAGGCCGACGATCCCGCGCCGATGCAGATGATGATCCGCCAGCCGAGTGCGGCGCCCGGCATGCCGAGCCGCCGCGAGTTCGCGGACCGCTACGGCGAGAAGACCGGGTTCGACGTGTCCGATATCCACTACCACTTCATCTATGGTATCTGGAGACTGGCGGTGATCATCCAGCAGATCCACGCCCGCTATGTGCGCGGGCAGACCCAGGACGAGCGGTTCGCCGTGATGGATAAGAGCGTGGAAGCGCTCGGCGCGCTGGCGCGTGTGAAGATAGACCAAGGAAGCCTCTGATGAACGACATGACACCCCCGAAAACCGGCAGCGCGCAAGCAGCCGAACAGCTCTGCCTCGGCGTGACCGAACGTCTCCGCCCCATCCTGCGCGATGTGCGCGACATGGTGCAGAACGACATCCTGCCCATAGAGAAGCAGTGGCACCACGAGACCGAGACAGCGGCCGACCGCTGGGCCCACACCGAATGGCAGACCGCCAAGCTCGAAGAACTGAAGTCGAAAGCCAAATCCAAGGGGCTGTGGAACTTCTGGCTGACCAAGACGGGCCTGACCGCGTCCGACAAGGGCTTCGGCCTGACGACCGTAGAGTATGCCCACCTCGCCGAACAGATGGGCTGGTCGCATCTTGCACCGGAAGTCTTCAACTGCTCCGCGCCCGACACGGGCAATATGGAAGTCTTCGAGAAATACGGCACAGAGGAGCACAAGAAGAAGTGGCTCGAGCCCATGCTGGAAGGCAAGATCCGCTCGGCCTACCTCATGACCGAACCTGACGTCGCCAGCTCGGATGCGACCAATCTCGAGTTCCGCGCGGAGAAGGACGGCGACGAGTGGGTGCTTAATGGTGAGAAGTACTGGAGCTCGGGCGCAGGCGATCCGCGCACCAAGGTCTACATCCTGATGGCGCGGACCGAGGCCAAGGGCGACTTCGATCGCCGTCACAAGCAGCACTCCATGTTCGTCGTGCCGGCCGACACGCCCGGCATCACCAAGCTGCGCGCCATGACCATCTTTGGCCAGGACGACGCGCCGCATGGCCACCTGCACATGAAGTTCGAGAATGTCCGCATTCCGGCCGACGCGCTGTTGATCGGCGAGGGCAGGGGCTTTGAAGTCAGCCAGGGCCGCCTCGGCCCCGGCCGCATCCACCACTGCATGCGCGCCATCGGTCAGGCCGAGCGCGCGCTGGAGCTGCTCTGCACGCGGGCCGTTTCACGCGAGGCGTTCGGCCGCCCGCTGGCCAAGCTCGGCGCGAACTACGACATCATCGCGGATTGCCGCATTGGCATCGAACAGGCGCGCCTGCTCTGCCTGAAAGCCGCCGCCATGATGGACACAGGCGACACACGTGCGGCCGCGCCCTACATCTCCATGATCAAGGTCGCCGCGCCCAACATCGCGCTGAAGGTCATCGACGAAGCCATGCAGATGCATGGCGGTGTCGGCATCAGCCAGGACACGCCGCTGGCCGGCATGTATGTCCAGATGCGCACCCTGCGCTTTGCCGACGGCCCCGACGCCGTCCACCGCATGCAGGTCGCGCGCAAGGAGCTGCGGGCCTACTCCAACAAGAAGTAGCGTCTGCACGAATGAGAAGGCTGCGGCCCTCCCGAACGGAGGGCCGTCGCTGTTTTATGGCCAATCCCTACACCAAACCGACGATCGCCATCGACATGGACCATGTCATGGCCGACACGGGCGCCTATCTCTGCGACTGGCTCAACGACCGCTTCAGCACCTCGCTGGAGGGTGAGAGCTTCTCGACATTGCTGGCAACACTGCCGGACGAGCAGCGCGCGCCGCTTTATGACCTTGTCGAGCATGGCGGGCTGATGCGCGAGCTGCCGCTCATGGACGGCTGCATGGAGGCGATGCGCGCCCTGGCGGAGGACTTCGAGCTGATCATCTGCACGGCGGCGATGGAGTTCCCGAATTGCATCCCGCCCAAGATCGACTGGCTGCGCGAGCACTTCGGTTGGATCGACGAGAAAGACTGGGTCTTCTGCGGCCACAAACAGGTCATGGGCACGGACTATCTGATCGACGACAGTCCCAAGCATTTTGACGGGTTTTCCGGACAGGGGCTGCTGTTCACGGCCGCGCACAATAGGGGCGAGACGCGCTTCCCGCGCGCGGATGACTGGTCCGGCGTGCTCGACTGGTTCTCAGCCCAGCCGCGCTGAGGCGAAAATCGTTTCGATAACGCTTCCTTATCCCAGACCTGTCATGCAGCGGGTCAGGGAGTTCGATGACATGGTCAATCTTTCGGTCCAAGCGACAGCCGGCCGCGCCCCCGCCCTCGGGCTCGCAGCGGCTTTCACGGCGACGATATTCCTGTCCGCCACGCTCCTGTTCTCGGTCCAGCCGATGTTCACCAAGCTGGTCCTGCCCCTGCTGGGCGGATCGCCCAATGTCTGGAACACGGCCATGGTGTTCTTCCAGGCCATGCTGCTGGGCGGCTACATCTATGCCCACCTGCTGTCCAAATATGCCAAGCCAACCGTGCAGCTCGCCGTGCATCTGGGTGTGACCGCACTGGGTCTGGCCTTCCTGCCCCTGGCCATCGATCCAAGCCTGCGCCCGCCCGAAAGCGGCATGCCGACGCTTTGGCTCATCGGTGTCTTCGCCATGACGGTCGGCCTGCCGTTCTTCGCCCTGTCGGCCAACGCGCCGCTGCTGCAGCGCTGGTTCTCCAGGACCAACCACAAGGACGCAGACGATCCGTATTTTCTCTACGCCGCCAGCAATGCGGGCAGCCTCATCATTCTGCTGGCCTATCCCTTCCTGATCGAGCCCGTCTTCCGCTTGGGCGAGCAGACATTCAGCTGGATGATAGGCTATGCTTTCCTGATCATAGCCCTGCTCGGCAGCGGCACGCTCGCCCTGCGCCGACCGCGTGTATTTGCCGAAGTGAAGGACGCATCTGAGCCCGCTGCCGCCCCGATCGGCATGGGCCGCGTCGCCTTCTGGGTCCTGCTGGCCTTCATTCCGTCCAGCCTCATGCTCGGCGTGACGACCTTTTTGTCGAGCAACATCGCCGCCGGGCCGCTACTCTGGATCCTGCCGCTGGCGCTCTACCTGCTGACCTTCGTGATCGTGTTCGCCAAGCGCCCGCTGGCGACGACGGCGCGGCTCGGCCCGCTCATGCCCTGGGTGCCACTGGGTGGCCTTTGCCTTGTTGCACTGCCGGGATTGCCGACTTGGCTGTCTCTTGGCGGAGGGCTGCTGGCAACTTTCATCATCAGCATGTTCTGCCATGCGCGCCTGGTCGAGGCGCGACCCGATGTGTCACGGCTGACCGTGTTCTACATCGTGATGTCGGTGGGCGGCGTGCTGGGTGGCATCTTCAACGCGCTCGTCGCACCGATCGTCTTCGACGGTGTCTATGAATACGCCATCGTGTTGTTCGTGTCGGCCTATGTGCTTCGGAGCGGGGCGCGTTATGAGCGAGCCTCCCGGGGTGAGTGCGCGCGCGCGGGAGTGCTGACTGCGGCCGCTCTTCTGAGCGTCTTCATCGGCCCGACGCTCGGTGTGTCCAACCTCTTCGCCATGCTTTGCGCTGGTTTGCTTCTCTTCCTGGTCG
>JAHDEU010000055.1:8502-9491 GCA_020628635.1 Hellea sp.
ATCCTGCGCGCCTATACGCTGGCCGTCGTGCTGCTCGTCGCCTTCTTCGGCAAACTCAGCGCCAGCAATGTGTTGTTCAAGGACCGGTCTTTCTTCTCCACCATGTCCGTGGTCAGCGTCGTGACAGAAGCAGGGCTGGAGCACCGTTTCCTGCATGGTGACACGGTCCACGGCGTGCAGCTGCGCGAAGCGGGACAGCTTTCCGAGCCGCAGGCCTATTATGCGCGCGGGGATGCGTTCGACGTGGTCCTCCAGAGTGTACGTGGACGGCTCGGCGGAGGTCCGATCGACGTGTCCATGATCGGCCTCGGCATTGCCGCGACGACCTGCCTGGAGCAACCCGGTGAGGACTGGACCTATTTCGAAATAGACCCGAAGGTCGTGGAGATCGCACGCAGGCCGGAGCTGTTCAGCTTCGTCCGGACATGCTCTCCCGACGCCCGCATATTGGTGGGCGACGCGCGGCAACGGATGACGGATGTGCCCGCCGCGTCGCAGGACATCGTCATGGTCGATGCGTTCTCGTCCAACGCCATCCCGGTACATCTCGTCACGGCCGAAGCGCTTTCGGTCTATCGGTCGCGGCTGAGAAGCGAGGATGGTCTGGTCTTCTACCACACCTCGAACCGCTTCGCCGATGTGGCTTCGGTCGCCGCACGAGCGGCCGAAGATGCAGGGCTGTCCTACCGCTTCGTCGGCCACGGCGCGGACACGCCGCGGGACGGCACCTATGGCGGCGAGGCCAAGGGCGTTCTCGTCGGGCGCGAAGCCGTGCTGGCGCAGATGGACGGGCCGAACGACCTGTATCACCATTTCACGCCCAGCCCATCCGTCCGGCTCTGGACCGATGACTACAGTTCCATCATTCGCGCGATGCGGGCGAAGCGCTTGAATGACGCCGTGATCGGGGATAGCGCGGCTCCATGATACTTTAGGGAGCCAGCCATGCCATCCTTCGACGTCGTCAGCGAAGTCGATTTCGCCGAAGT
>JAHDEU010000056.1 GCA_020628635.1 Hellea sp.
GGGTGTGTCGGACATGGCCGGGATGTGGGGTGCGGGGCGGGGGGTTCAAGTGGTTACCACAACGCTTCACATCAGTGGACATGGAGCGGGCCAAAACTTCCACGATAACTTGGGAGTTTGTCAGATATTACAACAGAGGTGTGACATATTCTGAAGAAATATTCTCTGCGCGAAATCGCGAGTTTCTGATTCCCTGTCGCTGATTAGTTTGGACACCACCTCAGTTACCTCAACAGTGGCTACTCCTGTGTTTGATGGATAGTCTTCATAAACGATCACGGAAAGCGTGCCTGTATCGCTGATGAAATTCTTCCGATCTAGTTCATGTAAAAGTCTGTACGCTTCCTTTTCGTGAAAATCGACCGAGTCCTTTACCGCCGTGGAGTGGTCTAAAGCCTCTATCTTGCGCAAAGACCGTCTTGAGACAGTAGAATGCACCAATGCGCCTAACAGGTCATCCTGGTCACCACTATGCAAAGCGAGTTCGGTGATGCCCATCGTCTGAAAGGACAGCAGGTCGATCATCTCGCTATCGAGGTTGTCTTTCCTACGCTTTCCAATCTCATCACCAATGGAACGAAGGAAATCTTGCGCACTTTTGAGGTTGCCGCCTTTTACATTTTGGAGAAACAATTGCTCCTGATATGGGCCGGGACGCTCCAGGTCTCCAGGCAGTAACCCACTTCCACTCCGGCCTTCTGGCAGAACCTCAACAGGGACAGTCTGAGAGCATCGATCGTTTATGGTCCGAATGTACTCCGTTGCTGATGCGGGAGAGTTGAATAAGGCCTCATCAGTCTGGAGCGTTTCAGCGTTTCCTGACTGTCTCACAGCTCTAGTATAAAACACCCCACCAGAGCATTTACTAGGTAGTGTCCATGAATGCAGAAAATCGACATCATCAACCGATGCTGCCTGAGCACATCCAGCGAAACCTATGAAAATTGTGAATACGCTTCTTAGCACGACGTCGGTGGCGTTAAGGGCAAATCACCTGCCGCTAAACCTTGTCGGACAAATTCGCTGGCCAATTTGCCAGCAACTTCTGCTACCCATGCTGAATCGGTCGGGTTACCGTTAACATTTTGAACGGAGAAGTCAGCATGCGTGATGCCATTGAGCTGAGCCCAGACATGCAAAGCCTCATGTATCAGAGTGGTGAAGAAAGAATGGTGACTATTTTGTGAGGTGTTTATACGGATGTCGACAACGTTTCCGTCGGCGTCAAGAGCTGTCGCGCCATTTCCCGTCAGCGTGCCATCGCTCAATATTGGAAAGTTTGATATCACTTCGAACAGCTCACCGACGCTCACTGTATAGGTCTGGCCATCCGACGAGAACGAAGCTGATGGGCTATTTCCATTTGCTAGGGAGCCTAGCGCTTGAGCAAACATCATTGTCGCACTGTCAACGAGCCCAGAGATATCATAGCCAGCAGCGTATGGGCAAGGGAGTGGGATATCCCCTATGACGATATCGGGAAAGTCCGGCTCGTAATCGGAGTCAGGGCCTTCAAATAGCGGTGATAAGAGCATTTCCCATCGTATTATAGTTCCAGTTGCTACGACTTCATCTTCACCACCAGGGCCGTGGTCGCCGGGTAGTGGTTCTCCAGAATACACTTCAGTGAAGAGGCTGACTGGTTCTTTTTCGGAAAAAGCCTCAAAGTCACCGAAACCAGCCGAAGCATTGGATTGGTAAACTTCTGCAGTCATCGATATAGAGGATTGCATAGCAGTCTGTTCAACTTGTATCTCTCACGGCTCCAGATCGAGCGTGTCGTAATAATCAAAAAACGGGTCCATATCTTTTCTCCACCTTGCTTTTGAGATAGCGCAACCTTGGGGGGTGGTGTCAAGCCAGAAGAAGAATAGTTGTGTGGGGTGAATCTGAAAGCAACGCACCGCGTGGCAGATGAGCTATTTCCGTCCCCCGGACGGAAATTCTGGCAACGCCTGCTTCCGCTCGCCCGTGGCTCGCGGCAAAACGTTATTTTTGATCGGCGATCAAAAATTTTCGCTGCGCGAAACCTCTTACCTGCCCTTCCACTGCGGTGCGCGCTTTTCGAGGAAGGCTCTCGGCCCTTCCTGCATGTCTTCGGTCTGCGCCACGCGGCCAAAAGCGTGTTGGCCCTCGTTCATCAACTCGGCATCGGTCGCGTCGAAAGCCTTGCGCGTGACCGAGAGCGACTCTCGCACGGCGATCGGCGCGTTGGCGCAGATCTGTTTGGCGAGCGACATGGCCTCGTCCATGACTTTGTCCAGCGGGGCGAGGCGGTTGACGAGCCCATGGCCGTGCATGGCCTGCGCACTCATCGGGTCGCCTGTGGCGACCATCTCCATGGCGATGGCGCGGGGGATGGCGCGGGCGAGGCGGTGGACCCCGCCGGCGGCCGCGACGAGGGAGCGCTTGACTTCGGGCAGGCCGAAGCGCGCATTCTCATCCGCGACCACCATGTCGGAGGCCAAGGCCAGTTCCATGCCGCCCGCGAGCGCCGAGCCTTTCACCGCAGCAATCCACGGCTTGCGGCGCGGTGCGCTGACATAGCCCGCAAAGCCGCCGTCCTTGGTGGACAACAAATGCCCGCGCCCCTCGCTGATCGCCTTCAGGTCAGCGCCCGCGCAGAAGGTCTTGTCGTTGGAGCTGGTGAGGATCGCGACCCAGACCGCGTCATCCGCTTCAACATCCTTGACCACCCAGTCCAGCGCTTCGGCAAGTTCGGGCGACACGGCATTGCGCTTTTCGGGGCGGTTCAGCGTCACGATGGCGACGTTGCCGTCGCGCTCATACTGGATCAGGCTGCCGACGCCCTCTGGTTTGTCACTCATGGTTCTCTCCTTGTTTGCACCCGCCTAGCGCGCCCGATTGCCTCTTGGCAGGGGCGGCGCTGCGCTATTACGGTCGTGATGGGGAGAGACATATGACGGACAATCAACGCCTCTATTGGCGGGCGACGCGCAGGCTCACGGTCGGGCTCCTGCTCGTGTGGTTTGCGGTCAGCTTTGGGGCAGGCATCCTGTTCCGCGAGGCGCTGGACGCGGCCTCCATCGGAGGCGCGCCGCTGGGGTTCTGGATGGCGCAGCAGGGCTCGATCTACGTCTTCGTTCTGCTCATCGTGATCTACTGCACGGCCATGACGCGGCTGGAGCGCAAGTTCGGGATCGACCAGAAAGGGTCCGACCAATGAGCGGCCCGCTCTGGAGCTGGGTCTTCGTCGGCCTGACCTTCGCGCTCTATATCGGCATCGCGGTCTGGAGCCGGGCTGGTTCGACGCGGGACTTCTATGTCGCGGGCCACGACGTGCCGCCCGTGCTCAACGGCATGGCGACGGCGGCCGACTGGATGAGCGCGGCGAGCTTTCTCTCCATGGCGGGACTGATCGCCTTTCTCGGCTATGGCGGGTCGGTCTATCTGATGGGCTGGACGGGCGGCTATGTGCTGCTGGCGCTGCTGCTCGCGCCCTATTTGCGCGAGTTCGGCAAGTTCACCGTGCCGGATTTCGTGGGCGACCGTTACGACAGTCGTGCCGCGCGCATCATCGCCGTGATCTGCGCGCTGTTCGTGTCCTTCACCTATATCGCCGGACAGATGAAGGGCGTGGGCGTGGCGTTCTCCGCCTTTCTCGACGTGCCGCAGAACTGGGGTATCGCCATCGGCATGGCCATCGTGCTGGTCTATGCCGTGCTGGGCGGCATGAAGGGGATTACCTACACCCAGGTCGCGCAATATGTGGTGCTGATCTTCGCCTATACCGTCCCGGCCATCTTCATCAGCCTCGCCATCACCGGGCAGCTCGTGCCGCAGATCGGATTCACGAGCGAGTCCGTGCTGCCGCGCCTTGACCGCCTGCTGGTGGAGCTCGGCTTCACCGAATACACCCAGACGACCAAGGCCAAGATCGATGTGTTCTGCATCACGGCGGCCTTGATGTTCGGCACGGCCGGGCTGCCTCACGTCATCATCCGTTTCTTCACCGTGGAGAACGCGCAGGCCGCGCGGCGCTCGGCGGGCTGGGCGCTGGCCTTCATCGCCGTGCTCTATACCACGGCCCCGGCGGTCGGCGCCTTTGCGCGGATCAATTTCATCGATCAGGTCAACGAAACCGCTATCGACGACCTGCCCGCCTGGTTCGAGACCTGGGAGAGCACGGGCTATATCGATCTGGACGACAAGAACGGCGACGGCGTGGTGCAGTACCGCGCGGGTGCTGACAACGAGGTCGTGCCCAATCGCGACATCTTCGTGCTCGCCAATCCGCAGATCGCGGGCCTGCCCGCCTGGGTCGTCGGGCTGGTCGTCGCGGGCGGCATGGCGGCAGCGCTGTCCACAGCTGCCGGACTCCTAATGGTGATCAGCTCGGCTGTCTCACACGACCTCATGCGCATGACCTTCCGACCGGACATGACGGACAAGCAGGAGCTGCGATGGGCTCGGATATCCGCCGCGGGAGCGGTCGTCGCAGCAGGCCTGCTCGGCATCTTCGCGGACAATCTCGGCTTTGTGGCGCAGGTCGTGGCCTTCGCCTTCGGGCTCGCGGCCGCCTCGCTCTTTCCGGTCATCGTGCTGGGCATCTTCTGGGGGCGGTTCAACAAGCAGGGCGCGATCGCGGCCATGGTGACGGGGCTGGTGACGACGTTCTCCTACATCGTCTGGTTCAAATTCGTGGACCCGGACCCGGCGGGCTGGTGGCTCGGCATTTCGCCGGAAGGCATCGGTTTTGCCTTCATGTGGCTCGCGCTGGCCGTCGGCGTGCTCACCGCCGTCGCGACACCCGCGCCGCCCGACCACATCCGTCAACTGGTCGAGGACATCCGCATTCCGGGGGCGAATTGAGCGGCTATTGACCCCCGTCTGATCCCGGCGCAGTCTCGCGTTACGAGAAAACAAGACAGGGGAGATCGACATGGGACAGCCGGAACTGATGGGCACGGCCAAGGGAAATTTCTGCCCGGACCCCTACTCGCTGCCGCTCGACCAGATCGACGTCTCCAAGGCCAAGCTGTTCTCCACCGGCGCGCATGAGCACTATTTCCGCCGACTGCGCGAGGAAGCGCCGGTCCACTATTGCGCGGACAGCGCGCACGGCGCCTATTGGTCGATCACGCGCTACGCCGATATCATGGCGGTAGACACCAACCACCACGACTTTTCCAGCCAGGACAATATCGTCATCGGCGATATCCGGTCGGAAGAGGAGATGGTGCCGATGTTCATCGCCGCCGATCCGCCTATCCACGACGTGCAGCGCAAGGCCGCCCAGCCCGCCGTGCAGCGCCCGCAGCTCAAAGTGCTAGAGCCCATCATCCGCGAGAACGTCGCCGACATACTCGAAAACCTGCCGGACGGGGAGTTCGACTGGGTGCCGACGGTGTCGCGCGAGTTGACGGCGCGCATGCTCGCCACGCTCTTCGGTATTCCGCAGGATATGCGCTACAAGCTGATCGAGTGGTCGGATGCGAGCGTGGAGAGCGAAGCGGTCGGCGCTGACGTCGACATGGACGCACGCTTCGCCGTGTTGATGGAATGCCTTGAATACTTCTCCGGCTTGTTCGTGGAGCGGGCGCAACTCCCGCCACAAATGGATTTCATCAGCCTGCTGGCGCACAATCCGCATACGAAAGACATGCTCGCCAAGAACCCGATGGAGCTGTTGGGCAATCTCATCCTGCTGATCGTTGGCGGCAACGACACGACGCGCAATTCGATCTCCGGCGGGGTCGTGCAGTTCGACCGCAATCCGGGTGAGTGGGCGAAGATGGTCGCCGACCCGTCGCTGATCCCCAATGCGGTGAGTGAGATGATCCGCTACCAGACCCCGCTTGGCCACATGCGCCGCACCGCCACGCGCGATGTCGATTTCAAGGGCCACACCATCCGCAAGGGCGACCGCGTCGTCATGTGGTATGTGTCGGGCAATCGCGACGACGCCAAGTTCGACGAGCCCTACGCCTTCCGCATCGACCGTGCCAATGCGCGCCAGCACATCTCGTTTGGCTTCGGCATCCACCGCTGCATGGGCAACCGCATCGGCGAAATGCAGCTGGCGATCCTGTGGGAGGAAGTGCTCAAACGTTTCTCCCGCATCGAGGTGACGCAGCCGCCCATCCGCACGGAAAACAATTTCGTCATGGGCTGGGACAGCGTGATGACGCGGGTGCACCGCCTGTAAGACACATCACGTCTTCGGCATGGCCTCGCCAATGGCGCCCATGCGGTCCATGGCCGCTCCATGATCCTCTCCGCCCTGTTCTACGGCGCGCTCGTCGGCGCAGCCTTTCCGCTCGGCGCATTGCTCGCAAAGCTCAATCCATTCGGGCATCGCGGCTTCGCGGCCGCCATGGGCTTTGGAGCCGGCTTGCTGTTGGCCGCCGCGCTCACCGATCTGGCGGTGAAGTCGGGCGAGACCCTTGGCGCGTGGCGGGCTGGCGCGGTGCTTCTCGCCGCCGCCGCCCTGTACAGCGCGATCAACCACCGGCTCTCCCAGCGAGGCGCAAAGCACCGCAAGCGTTGCGGCGGCTGCGTTGCGCCTGACAGCGAGGCCGAGACCACAGGCAGCGGCCTTTCGATCGCCGTCGGTTCCGTCATGGACGCGCTGCCCGAAGCGCTCGTGCTTGGCGTCATTGCGTCGTCGGGAGAGCCGAGCGCGGGCCTGCTCGCCGCACTCGTGCTCGGCAATGCGGCGCAGTCCATGTCGGCCACCTCCGGCCTGCGAGAGAGCGGGCGCAGCACAAGGTTCATCGCGCTGCTCTGGGGCGGGCTGTTCGTCGGCGTCGTGGCCCTGACGCTGCTCGCCTGCCTGCTGACGAATGGCATGGCTGGCGTGCCACGCGCCGTGCTGATGGCCGTCGCTGCGGGCGTGCTGATCAGCATGATCGCGGAAGCCATGCTGCCGGAAGCGACGGAAGAATTCTCGCCCTTCATTGGTCTGGTCACGGCATCCGGCGCGGTCGCCTTTCTTCTGATGCATTAGCGCGCCCGCTTGGCAAACTGGAGAGAGCGCGCCAAAGCAAGACAATGACAGATGCGCCCGTTCCCGTTCCCGCTCACTTCCTCCAAGACGCGCGGCTGACGCCAGAAAGTTACGCCGCAAGCTACGCACGCTCCGTCGAGCATCGCGAGGCCTTCTTCTCCGAAGCCGCCGATCGCATCGCCTGGCAGCGCAAGCCGGAGCATGTCTGCGACTGGTCCTTCGAGAGCCCGGTCAAGATCGAGTGGTACAAGGACGGCCTGCTGAACGTGACGGAGAGCTGTCTCGACCGGCATCTCGACACGCAGCCCGACAAGACCGCCATCATCTTCGAGGGCGACGAGCCGGGCGAGCACCGCAGCTACTCCTACCGCGAAGCCCACGTCGAAGTCTGCCGCATGGCCAATGTGCTGAAAGAGCGCGGCGCGGCCAGGGGCGACCGCATCACCATCTACATGCCCATGATCCCGGAGGCGGCCTTCGCCATGCTCGCTTGTGCGCGGATCGGGGCGGTCCACTCCGTCGTCTTCGGCGGCTTCTCGCCCGAAGCGCTGGCGGGACGGATCGTGGATTGCGACTCGACCTTCGTCATCACGGCGGATGAGGGCGTGCGCGGCGGGCGCAAGGTCCCGCTCAAGGCGAACGCCGACGCCGCCTGCGAGATCGCGGCGGAGGCAGGCGTGACGGTGCAGACACAGCTCGTCGTGCGGCGCACTGGCGGCAACATCGATTGGCGGGAAGGCCGCGACGTCTGGCTGCACGAGGCGGCGGCGAAAGTTTCCGATGACTGCCCCGCCGAGGTCATGTCGGCCGAAGACCCGCTCTTCATCCTCTACACGTCGGGTTCGACCGGGAAACCCAAAGGCGTACTGCATACGTGCGGCGGCTATCTTGTCTGGGCGTCGCTGACGCACGAAGCCGTCTTCGACCTGCGTGACGACGACATCTACTGGTGCTCGGCCGATGTCGGCTGGGTCACGGGACACACCTATATAGTCTATGGCCCGCTCGCGAACGGCGCGACGACCGTCATGTTCGAAGGCGTGCCGACCTATCCGGATGCAAGCCGTTTCTGGCAGGTCTGCGACACGCACAAGGTCTCGCTCTTCTACACGGCTCCGACCGCGATCCGGGCGCTGATGCGCGCGGGCGACGGGCCGGTTCAGAGCACATCGCGCGAGAGCCTGCGCCTGCTCGGCACCGTCGGCGAGCCGATCAACCCCGAAGCCTGGCACTGGTATTTCGATGTCGTCGGAGAAAAGCGCTGCCCCATCGTGGACACGTGGTGGCAGACCGAAACCGGCGGCGCGATGATCGTGCCGCTGCCCGGAACGACCGACATGAAGCCCGGTGCGGCGACCTTCCCCATGTTCGGGATCGAGCCCGCTTTGGTCGATGCGGACGGCGTCGAGCTCCACGGCGAGACGGAGGGCAATCTCATCATCAAGGCCAGCTGGCCCGGACAGATGAGGACAGTCTACGGCGACCACGCACGCTTCGAGCAGACTTATTTCTCGACCTATCCCGGCAACTACTTCACCGGCGACGGCGCCCGCCGCGACGCGGACGGGACCTACTGGATCACGGGCCGGGTGGACGACGTCATCAACGTGTCAGGCCACCGCATGGGCACGGCCGAAGTCGAGGCCGCGCTCGGCTCCCACCCCGACGTCGCCGAGAGCGCCGTCGTCGGCTACCCGCACGACATCAAGGGCCAGGGCATCTACGCCTATGTCACCGTCATGGCCGGCAGCGAGGAGAGCGACGACCTCAAGGCTGCTCTCGTCAAACATGTCCGCAAGGAAATCGGCCCCATCGCCAGCCCCGACCTGATCCAGTTCAGCTCCGGCCTGCCCAAGACCCGCTCCGGCAAGATCATGCGCAGAATACTCAGAAAGATCGCAGCCGACGACTTCGACAATCTCGGCGACACCAGCACGCTCGCCGACCCAGCGGTCGTGCCCGCGCTGATCGAGGGTCGGCAGAACCGGCGCACGTGAGGCGCGCATTCAAACGGCTGGGTGCGGCATGCCTTGCCGCAGTCCTCACCTACGCCGCGTTCTTCGCCGTGCAGACTCTGCGCCCGCGCGACATTGCCGGGCCGCTGCCGGACGGGCTTCTGCCCGGCGACGTCGTGCTGATGCGCAGCCATACATGGCGCGCGGAAGCGGTGCGGCTCATCGACGGCGTACCTTACCGCGACGGGTTTTCCCATGTCGGGCTGGTGCATGACAGGCTGGAAGACGGGACCTACCGGCTGGTTCACGCCGTGCCCGGTTCGGACGGGACGGTGCGGCTGGAGCCGTGGTCCTTCATTGCGCAAGGCGGGGGCAGCAGCGAGGCGGTGGTGTTCCGCGCGCCGGGCCTGAGCGAGGACGCCCGCGCACGGCTCAAGGATTTGCAAGCCAGTGCTGCCGCCCGCGCCGTGCCGTTCGATGGCGGGTTCGACCATCAT
>JAHDEU010000057.1:0-8047 GCA_020628635.1 Hellea sp.
TCGCCTTCCTCGATGGAGATGAGCCGTTTCAGGTAGCCCTCGTTCAGCGCTTCGAGTTCCGTGTCGACGCTGATGTCGCCCCAACGATATTCGGACCCTTCGTCCACCGTGAATGTGACGTAGAAATCTTCCTGGTCCGGGGTGAGCTCGGCCACGGCGGAGACGACGCGGAAGTCCGCGAAGCCGCGATTGGTGTAATAGGTCCGCAGCTGTTCGCGATCGAACTCCAACCGGCCCGGGTCGAAATTGTCGTTGCTGGAGAAAAACTTGTACCAAGCCGACTCGGCGGTTGCGATTTCCTTGCGCAGCGTGCGGTCCGAGAACTCGTTATTGCCGATGAAATTGATGCGCTTGATGCCGGTGACCGGACCTTCGCTGATCTCGAAAATCAGGTCGACGCGGTTCTGCGGCTGCTCGACCACCTTAGGCTGCACGGTCGCACCGAACCGGCCCGATTGGCGGTAGAGCTCGATGATGCGGGTGACGTCCTCCTGGACCTGGGCGCGGGTGAAGAGCGCGCGCGGCTCGGCGGAGATCTCGTCATTGATCTTGTCGGTCTTGAGCGACTTGTTGCCCTCGAAGATGACGCGGTTGATGATCGGGTTCTCGATCACCTGGATCAGCACATTGCCGTCGCGCGGGTCGATGATGACGTCCGCGAACAGGCCGGTGCGGTAAAGCGTTTTCAGCGACAGATCGATCAGCTCGGGGCTGTAGGGATCGCCGGGTGCAAAGCGCAGATAGCTGGCGACCGTATTGGCCTCGACGCGCTGATTGCCGATGACCTGGATGGTGCGGATGCGTTGCGGCGGTTGCTGGGCCTGTGGTGCTGCCGGGGCCTCCTGCGCGGCGGCAGGCGCGGCGCTCAGCAAGGACGCGAACATCGCTGCCAACAGGGAGAGGCACAGCTGAACGGCTGAACTCCGGCGCGGCGCGCGGCTATCGATATGGTGAGGTCCCATGCGAGGCGATCCGGTGTTAAGAGCGAAGGCTTCCGATGTAGCCGATGTCGTTGAATGTCAGGAAGAGGAAGAGTGCGGCGAGCACTGCCATACCGAACCTGAACCCGACCTCCTGCTTCTTCTGGCTCAGCGGTTTTCCCGCGACAGCCTCATAGCCGTAGTAGACCAGATGTCCACCATCGAGCATCGGGATCGGCATTAAATTCGCGAAACCCAGAGCGACCGAAATGCTCGCGCCGAGCTGCAGCATGGTGACCGCGAAGCCGCGCATTTTCTGGCCGAAAGGCACTTCTGCCTGGACGATATCGACCGTCGCCTTGCCCGTGACAGTGCCGATGCGCAGCACAGAGCCCAGCTGCTTGGCGTTTTCCTTGCCGGTGAAGATGCGGCCGATATAGCGGCCCGTGGCAGAGAGGACATCGCCGACCTGGGTGGTGCCCTTGCCGAGCGCTGCGATGGGCCCGTATTCGATCGTCCTGATCGGTACATTCGTATCGCGCTGAATGCCGAACTGGCCGCGCGTCATCGCGCCCCCGACGAAATCCTTGTCGTCGATGCGGCGCGGCGCGACGGTCACCGTCAGCTCGAGTCCGTCACGCAGGACCGTGGTATCGATCGGCGTTCCCGCGCGTTGGGACACATAGCCGAGCACCTGGCCCCAGTCGTCAATGCGCTTGTCGTCGAGCTGGATGATCGTATCGCCCGCCATCAACCCCGCCTCTGCCGCGGGCGTGCCTTCGAGGACTGCACCGATGCGCGGCTCTGCGACGCGCGTGCCGACCCAGGCAAAAGCGATGGCGAAGAGCAGCGCGGCGAGGATGAAATTCGCCACAGGACCCGCGAGCACGACGAGCGCGCGTTGCCACACGGGCTTGAAGTGGAAGATGTCGGACACATCCCCCTGCTCTGCACGCATCTGCGCGAGCGCTTCGGTGTCGGGATTGGACGCGGCCCCGCTATCGCCCGCGAACTTCACGAAGCCGCCGAGCGGAATGCGCGAGATGGTCCAGAGCGTGCCCTTCTTGTCGGTGCGCGACCAGATCGCCTTGCCGAAGCCGATGGAGAAGCGGTCAACCTTGATGCCGAACAGCCGGCCGACGCCGTAATGGCCGAGCTCATGGAAGAAAATCAGCGCCGAAATCAGCACCACGAACATGAAAGCCGCGAATAGATATGTCGCCAGAGTTGCGAGCACGCTTGTCCTAACCGCGATTCCCTGCCCCAATCCGGGCTGGCCGTGGTTTGCCTGTCCGGGCGTGCGCTTACAAGTTTACAATCTGCTCATTTGCAGCGCGGCGGGCGAGGCCGTCCAGCGCCACGACATCGGCCATGGCGTCCGGCGCACAGGAGAAACTCTGACCCTTGGCGAGCGCGTCCAGCGTCTTCTCGCAGGCGCGCGCAATGTCGAGGAAAGCGATCCTGCCCGCGAGGAAGTCCGCGACAGCGACCTCGTTGGCCGCGTTGAGCACGCAGGGCGCCTGACCGCCCGCCTCCAAGGCTTCGCGCGCCAGTCGCAGAGCGGGAAATCGGACGAGGTCCGGTTCCTCAAAGGTCAGCGCGCCGAGCGTAGCGAAATCCAGCCGCTCGACGGGCGTTTCCATCCGGTCGGGCCAGCCCAACGCATAGGCGATGGGCGTGCGCATGTCGGGCGAGCCCATCTGGCTGAGCACCGACCCATCGACATATTCGACCATGGAGTGGATGACCGACTGCGGGTGAACGACCACGCCGATCTCCGATGACGGCCTGTCGAAAAGCCAAGCCGCCTCAATGAGTTCGAGCCCCTTGTTCATCAGCGTGGCCGAGTCGATGCTGATCTTCGCGCCCATGGACCATGTCGGATGGGCGAGCGCGTTTTCGCGGGTGACGGAATGCAGCTCTTGCAAGGATGTTTCGCGGAACGGTCCACCCGACGCTGTCAGGATGAGGCGGCGCACGCCTTCGGGCTTGTCGTGCTCGAGAACCTGAAAAATTGCGTTGTGTTCGGAGTCGACGGGCAAGAGCGTCGCGCCGTGCCGCTCGACGGCGCGCATGAACGTCTCGCCCGCGCAGACGAGGCATTCCTTGTTGGCGAGCGCGATGGTGTTGCCCTGCTCCACGGCGGCCAGGGTCGGCTGCAGTCCGGCCGAGCCAACAATGGCGGCCATGGTGATGTCGGCCCGCATGGATGCGAGTTCGGCGACGCCTGAGGCGCCAGACAAGACCTTGACGTCAGTCCCCGCCAGTGCGTCGCGCAGCTCCGGCGCACAGCTTTCATCAGCGATGGCAACGGCTTGCGCGCGGAACTTGACCGCTTGTGCCGCGAGATCTGCCGCGCTGCGATGGGCAGAGAGTCCGACGACTTCGAACTCGCCCGGTGCGGCGCGTTCCAGCAGGTCGAGCGTGCTGAGCCCGATGGACCCGGTGGAGCCGAGGATCGTGATGCGCTTGGTCATGCGATGACCCTAATGGACCGGCCAGTGATGACCGACGGCCATGAAGAGGAAGGCCGCGACGACAACGGCTGCCATCAGGCTGTCGAGCCGGTCGAGCAGTCCGCCATGGCCCGGCAGGAGCGTGCCCGTGTCTTTTACATCAAGACGCCGCTTGAATGTGCTCTCCAGAAGGTCACCCAGCACGGAGGCCGCCACGATCGGTAGTGCCAGAAGGGCCGCGACCCACACCGGCAGACCGATCACCAGGCCGACCAGCGCGGCAACCAGCACGGCAAAGACAGCCCCGCTTATCGCGCCGGACCACGTCTTGTTGGGCGAGAGTTTCGGCGCGAGCTTTGGCCCGCCAAACTGCGAGCCGCCGAAATAGGCTCCGACATCGGCTGCGATGACGACGAGGATGATGAAGACCAGCTGGCTGAAGCCGCGCGTGGAGAAACCGACTTCGGCCCCGCGCAGCAGCACGATCAGCACGGTCGGGATGATAATGTAGGGCAGACCGATCGCCGTCCACTCGGCATTACCCCGTCGCAAGCGTTCGGCCACGGCCACAAGTGTCGCGACGACCACGGCTGCGACTGCGTAGATCTCCAGCCCCTGTCCAGCATAGATCAGCGCAATGGCGAGCCCTGCAAGTGCGATCACCAGCGGCAACCAGCCACCCTCGGGGTCCGACATCCGCACCCATTCATACATCATGCGCGCCGACAGCAGCCCTACCAGCACTGCCCAGATCCAGCCGCCGAAATAGAATGGCAGAATGCAGAGCGCGAAAAAGGCCAGGGCCGTGACGAGCCTGACGCCGAGCTCCTTGAACTTCGGAGCGGGTTTGGCGTCAACGGCCACGGCCTACGCCACCTCTGACGAAGGCGCGGCGCCGAAGCGACGGTTGCGCATGGCAAAGGACTGCAATGCGTCAACCAGATCCGCCTTGCCGAAATCCGGCCAGAGCGTGTCCGTGAAGACGAACTCCGCATAGGCGGCCTGCCACAGCAGGTAGTTGCTGATCCGCTGCTCCCCGCTGGTGCGGATGACGAGGTCGGGATCGGGTTGGCCGTGCGTGTCGAGGTAGCGTGCGAAATCGGCTTCGGTCATGGACGCCATGTCCGCGCCCGCCGCGGCCGCGCGCTTCACTGCGCGCAGGATCTCGTCCCGGCCGCCGTAGTTGAACGCGATGTTGAGTTGCAGCTCTGAATTATGGGCCGTGCGGGCTTCGGCTTGCTCGACCAGCCGCAGCACGTCGGGGCGCAGTCCCTCTCGCGTACCAAGGATGCGGATGCGGACGCCTTCGCGCGCGAGCCGGGCGAGATCGTTCTCGATATATTCTTTCATCAGCGCCATCAGCGCCGCGATCTCCGCTTTGGGGCGGGTCCAGTTTTCCGTCGAAAAACTGTACAGCGTCAGGCAGCGCAATCCCAGATCGCGCGCGTCCTCCACCACGCGTCGGACCGTTTCCACGCCTGCCCGATGACCGTATGAGCGCGGACGGTGGCGGGCCTCCGCCCAGCGGCCATTGCCGTCCATGATGATGGCGACGTGTTGCGGCAGCTCGCCGTGATATGTGTGCGCGTTGGTGATCGCTAGACCTGCATGATCTCTTCGGTCTTCTGCGCGAGCGCGTCGTCGATCTTCTTGACGAATTCGTCGGTCGCGGTCTGCACGTCCTTTTCGTGCGCCTTCTGCTCGTTCTCGCTCATCTCGCCATCCTTTTCGAGGCGCTTGAGCGTGTTCATGGCGTCGCGGCGGACATTGCGCACGGCGACCTTTGCGGCTTCGGACTTGGCGCCCGCGACCTTGGCGAGGTCCTTGCGGCGCTCCTCGGTCAGCGGCGGCATGGGGATGCGCAGCGTCTGGCCGTCCATGACCGGGTTGATGCCGAGATTGCTCTGGCGCAGCGCCTTGTCGACCGCACCAACCATGGATTTGTCCCAGACGCTGACTGTGAGCATGCGCGGCTCCGGCACGGACACGGAGCCGACCTGGTTCAGCGGCATCTCGGAGCCGTAGGCAGACACCGTAATCCCGTCGAGCAGCGCGGCGTTGGCGCGGCCCGTGCGCAGGCCTGCGAACTCCTTGCGCATGGAGTCGATCGCGCCGTCCATGCGCTTGCGGTAGTCTGAAAGCGTGAAGCTCATATGGGTCTCTCCTACTCGGTCTGGGCAGTTTCGGGGCGGGTTAGAGGCGTAGTTGCGGTTGTCCTAGGACGTGATGATGGTGGCCGTGCCGTCGCCTGCCATGACGCGGTCCAGCGCGCCGGGTTCGTGCAGCGAGAAGACGATGATCGGAATCTTGTTATCGCGCATGAGCGACACGGCCGACGTGTCCATGACACGCAGATCGTCGGCCAGCACTTTCTGGTAGCTGAGCGTATCGTAGCGCTTGGCGTCGGGATTGGATTTGGGATCCGAGTCGTAAACACCGTCCACCTGCGTGCCCTTCAACAACGCATCGCAGTCCATCTCGGCCGCGCGCAGGGCAGCGGCGGTGTCCGTCGTGAAGTAGGGATTGCCCGTCCCGGCGGCGAAGATGACGACGCGGCCCTTTTCCATATGGCGGGCGGCCTTGCGGCGGATGTAGGGCTCGCACACCGTCGGCATTGGAATGGCGCTCTGCACGCGCGTATCGACGCCCATCTGCTCCAGCGCCGACTGCATGGCGAGCGCGTTCATCACAGTGGCAAGCATGCCCATATAGTCGGCTGACGAGCGCTCGATGCCCGACGCCTGGGCCGACAGCCCGCGGAAGATGTTGCCCGCGCCGATGACGAGACCGATCTGCAAGCCCTTGGCATGGGCATCCGCGATCTCCTTGGCGACGCGGTTCACCATGTCCGTGTCGATGCCGTAGTCCTGCGATCCCATCAGGGCTTCGCCGGATATCTTCAGGAGCACGCGAGTGTAGCGGTAATCAGCCATTGCTTCGCGCTATATGGCGCGCGCTCCGCAAAGTCCAAATGAAAGCGGGGCGGTTCGAAGCCTCGGCCGCAGTCGCCAAGGCAGCGGAACATACAGCGAACAAACCTTGCCTGCGCGGGCGACTTCGGCCATATCCAACCCATGCCCAAGCCGACCTCCGTTTTCGTCTGCCAGTCCTGCGGCACCGTCCATGGCAAATGGGCAGGCCGTTGCGATGCGTGCGGCGAGTGGAATACGCTGGTCGAGGAGGCGAAGTCCCAGAACGCCGCGCCGTCCCACCGCCGCAAGAAGGGCCGCGGCATGGAGTTCGTGGATCTCGGCGGCCAGACCCGCGACGTGCCGCGCATGGTGACGCAGATCGGGGAACTCGACCGCGTGACCGGCGGTGGCTTCGTACCGGGCTCCGCCCTGCTCGTCGGCGGCGATCCGGGCATCGGCAAATCGACACTGCTGCTGCAGACCGTCGGCGCGCTCGCCAAACAGGGCAAGACGGTCGCCTATATCTCCGGCGAGGAATCGGTCGGCCAGGTGCAGCGCCGCGCGCGCCGCCTGCAGGTGTCCGACCAGCCGGTCAGCCTCGCGTCCGAAACCTCTCTCGGCCCGATCCTCGACGGCCTCATGGCGAGCAAGCCGGACGTGGTCATTATCGATTCCATCCAGACGCTCTGGACCGACCAGCTCGGTGCAGCGCCCGGCACGGTCGCGCAGGTCCGGGCCTGCGCGCAGGAACTCGTGCGTTTCGCCAAGAAATCCGGTGCCTGCATGATCTTGGTCGGCCACGTCACAAAGGATGGCCAGATTGCAGGCCCCCGCGTGGTCGAGCACATGGTGGATGCCGTGCTCTACTTCGAGGGCGAGCGAGCCCACCAGTTCCGCATCCTGCGCGCACACAAGAACCGCTTCGGTCCCACGGACGAGATCGGCGTGTTCGAGATGCGCGATACGGGGCTTGCCGAAGTGCTCAACCCGTCCGCGCTGTTCCTCGACGGTCGCGGTGATGCCTCGGAAGGCTCCGCCGTTTTTGCCGGGCTGGAAGGCTCGCGACCGGTCCTGACCGAAATCCAGGCGCTTGTCGCGCCCGCCGCCTTCGGCACGCCGCGCCGCGCGGTCGTGGGCTGGGACAGCGGACGCCTAGCGATGGTGCTCGCAGTGCTGGAATCGCGCTGCGGGCTCAGCTTTGCGGGCAAGGACGTCTATCTGAACGTGGCAGGCGGCTTGCGGATCAACGAACCTGCCGCCGACCTTGCCGTGGCGGCTGCCATTGCCAGCTCCGCATTCGATATCTCCCTGCCGTCTGATCTCGTCGTGTTCGGCGAAATCAGCCTGTCCGGCGACGTGCGCCCGGTCTCGCGTTCCGACGCGCGGCTCAAGGAAGCCGCCAAGCTCGGTTTTGAGCGCGCCATCGCCGCGCCGCGCCAGAAGCGCGACGGGCGAAACGACAATGCCGCCCTGCCCCTTATCCCCATCCGGTCTTTGCGGGACCTTGTGCGGCGTGTAGAGGCATCCGTAGAGCAAGGCATGGACTCGCGTGAGAGTTGGGCCGCCTGATCAGGAGTCCGAGTGAGCGCTGCGATCCAAATCATCGGCGCTGTCAGCATCGGTTCCTATGACTTCAACGGATTCGACGTGGCCGTTCTCGTGCTGCTGCTGGTCTCGGCCCTGTTCGCTTTCTCGCGCGGCTTGTTTGCTGAGCTGACATCCATTGTGGCGCTCGTATTTTCAGCCGCCGCGACGCTCT
>JAHDEU010000057.1:8057-9352 GCA_020628635.1 Hellea sp.
GCTCTTCGTTTACGGCCAATATCGCTTCGCATTTCGCGACATCGTGAGCCCGACCTGGCTGGCGGACGGCGCGCTGATCCTCGGCACGGGCGCGCTATCCTACCTTCTCGTTCGCGTCATCATCGGCAAGATCGGCAAGGGGCTCGACAAGAACGGCCCCGGCTTCATCGACCGCGTGCTGGGCGCGGGCTTCGGCGTGGCGCGCGGACTGCTGATCGCCGCGCTGTTCGTCATGTTCTTCACGTCCGGCTACCGCGCCAGCCAGGACGCGGCTGCTTTCCGCGACCTGATCGCATCCAATCCCAACGCCATCCCGCCCGAAATCCTGGAGCGCATGCCCGATTCCATGCGCGAGCAGATGGAGGCCGAGCCGAAGGAATTGCCCGACATGTTCACCGACAGCACTTTCTACCCTGTGCTCAATCGCATCGGTGATGCGCTGCGGGCCTTGCCTTTCGCCGATTTCCGCTCATATGCCGAGCGCATCCAGGACGGCGACTTCGAAGGTCTCGCGGACGAGATCAGCCGCTCCACAGGAAGGCCCTGACCATGCTGCCCAATCCGACCTGCGACATCGATCCGGATGATGACACGATCAGGGAGGAGTGCGGCGTCTTCGGCATCTTCGGCGCGTCCAACGCGGCCAGCTTCACCGCGCTCGGCCTCCACGCCCTGCAACACCGCGGACAGGAAGCCTGCGGGATTGTCACCTGTGACGGCGAGATGTTCCACACGGAGCGCCATCTCGGTTTGGTCGGCGACAACTTCACGGGCGAAGACCCGGCGGACCGGCTGCCCGGCCACATCTCCATCGGCCATGTGCGCTATTCGACATCCGGCGGCACGATATTGCGCAACGTGCAGCCACTCTATTCCGAGCTCCACAGCGGCGGCTTCGCGCTTGCCCATAACGGGCACATCACCAACGCCTACACGATCAAGGACCGGCTCGTCGAAAAGGGCGCGCTGTTCCAGAGCACGTCGGACACCGAAGTCGTCATCCACCTCGTCGCGCGCTCGGCGGGCAAGGAGTTCACCGACCGCTTCGTGCAGGCCATCCGGCAGATCGACGGCGGCTACGCATTCGTCGGCATGACCAAGGACTGCCTCGTCGGCGCGCGCGACCGCTTCGGCATCCGCCCGCTGCTCATCGGGCGCAAGGACGACAATTACGTGCTGGTGTCCGAGACCTGCGCGCTGGACATGATCGGCGCAGAGTTCATCCGCGAGGTCGATCCAGGCGAAGTCGTCGTCATCAATGAGGACGGCATTCGCTCCTTTGTCGCTTTCCCCAA
>JAHDEU010000058.1 GCA_020628635.1 Hellea sp.
CTGGTCGGGTGGTATGCCAGGCCCGGCGTCATCGACATGAATGTGCAGATGCGTGTCCGAGCGCTCCAGTGTCAGCGACGGGTCGCGCGCATATTTCTTGGCGTTGGCGATGAGGTTCAAGACGGCACGGCGCAGCTGTTGCGGCCTGGCTTCAATGGTCAGCGCGCCGCTCGCGTCCAGCGGCACGTCCTCGCCCGTCGCGACGTCGCGCAGCAACTCCGCCACATCGACGTCCGTCACCTCGCCCTCTGCGGCCCCGCGAGCGAAGTCGAGATAGGCGGACAGCATGGCCTCCATCTCGTCAACGTCGCGGCGCGCGGCTGCGATGTCCTCCGGCGTTTCGGCCATGGAAAGCGCGAGCTTCAACCGGGTGAGCGGCGTGCGCAGGTCATGGCTCACCCCGGCCAGCATGAGCGTGCGCTGTTCGAGGTGGCGCCTTATGCGTTGGCGCATCTTCAGGAAGCTCTGCCCGGCCAGCCGGACTTCCGCCGCGCCATGTGGGCGGTAGTCGGAAATATCCTTGCCCTTGCCGAATGCGTCCGCCGCGTCCGCGAGGTCGCGGATCGGGAGGCTCTGGCGGCGGATGAAGACGATGGAGACCAGCGACAGCAGCACGGACGCCGTCACCAGCCAGAAGATGAAGACAAAGCCGGTCGGCGCAAAGGCCCGGTCCTTGGCGGCGTAGAATTGCAGCACGCCCTGTTCGACCTCCACGCGAATATCGATGTGGTTGGGATAGCGGGTCGTGTCGAACCAGACGGGCTGCTCCACCGCATTGCTCAGCGCGCGGCGCAATGACTTGTCCAGCACGCGCCATTGGTTGCGGCGACGCGTCTGCGGCAGCGTGTCGCCGGGCTTGAGGCGGACGGAGAGCTGCATGTCGGGCCGCAACAGCGTGTCCAGCGCCTCGGCATTGCCTTCCGTCGGGTCGCGCTCGAACAGCTCCGTCGCGACGGCCACATCGGCGGCGACCGACTGCGTCAGGTTGGACGTCACCGTCGCCCAGTGCGCGTTGAAGAAGAAGTAGGCGACGATCATCTGCATCACCGCGATGGGCAGCACGACGATCAGCACGGACCGCCAGAAGATCGACTTGGGCAGATATCGCCGCGTGGCGGTCTTCAGC
The DNA here is from genome assembly GCA_020628635.1 of Hellea sp. GTDB lineage: Bacteria > Pseudomonadota > Alphaproteobacteria > Caulobacterales > Maricaulaceae > Litorimonas. The sequence goes on from JAHDEU010000058.1 coordinate 1,127, forward strand.
AGGGACACTAGAGCGGCCGTGCCACCAGGCGATAGCCCTTGCCGCGCACCGTCAGCAGGAAGTCGGGCTGGGACGGGTTGTCCTCCAGCTTGCGCCGCAGCCGGGTCATCTGCACATCCACCGCCCTCTCGCTGTCGCCATTGACGTTCTCGGACAATACATGGCGCGACACCGCCCCGCCGCCCTGGCGCACCAGAAGGTCGAGCAGGGTCAGCTCGCCCGTCGTCAGCCTCACCGTCTCGCCGTCGCGCGTCAGGATCCGCGTTTCCAGATCATAGACGAAGGGTCCGAAGCCGACCTGTTCCGACAACGCCTTGCGGCCCGTCCGGCGGAAGATCGCGTCGATGCGCAGCAGCAGCTCTTCCGGCTCGAAGGGCTTGGCAAGGTAGTCGTCCGCCCCCGCCTTCAGCCCGCGAATACGGTGTTCGGGATCGCCCAGCGCGGTCAGCAGGATGATCGGGATGTCGCGCCGCTCCCGCAGGCTCGCCGTCAGCTCCACACCGTTCTCGCCCGGCATCATGACGTCCAGCACGAGCAGGTCGTATTCCAGGCTCTCCATCTTCGCGCGCGCATCCTGCGCATCGCGTGCCGAGGACACGCGGTAGCCCTCCCGCACCAGATAGCGCGACAGCAGATCGCGGATTCGATCATCGTCATCGACGACCAGCACATGGGTGTCGCGACGGTCCAGATATGTGGCTTGCTGTTCCAATTTTTCCTCGTCGTCCGTCTTATGGCGGTTGACTTGCCGCGCGCCTAGGAAAGAATAGGCCGCATGTTGGAAAGCCCCTATCACGACCGCGACGGCCATATCTGGATCGACGGCGAGTTCATCCCCTGGCGCGATGCCAAGGTGCATGTGCTGACCCACTCGCTGCATTACGGCTCGGCCGTTTTCGAGGGCAACCGCGCCTATGACGGCGAGGTCTTCCGCCTCGACGACCACAGCCAGCGCCTGCTCAACTCCGCGCGTTTCGTGGGCTACGAAATCCCCTACACCAAGGAGCAGGTCAACGACGCCTGCCGCGCAGCGCTCGCCAACTCAGGCCTGTCTGATGCCTATATGCGACCGGTCGCCTGGCGCGGCTCCGAGATGATGGGCGTGGCGAGCAAGAACAACAGGATACACCTCGCCATCGCCTGCTGGCACTGGGGCAACTACTTTCCTGACAAGATGGCCGGCATTCGCCTGACGATCTCCAAATGGAAGCGCCCCGCCGCCGATACGATCCCGTGCAAGTCCAAGGCTGCCGGCCTCTACATGATCTGCACCATGTCCAAGGACGCTGCGGCGGCTGCCGGCTGGGACGATGCGTTGATGTACGACACGCATGGCTATGTGGCGGAATGCACGGGCGCGCATATCTTCTTCGTGCGCGGGACCGAGCTGCACACACCAAAAGGCGACGACATCCTCGACGGCATCACGCGCGACACGGTCAAGCAGTTGGCCCGGATGCGCGGCTATACGGTCGTGGACCGTCGGATCCATCCTGACGAGATGCCCTTCTTCGACGAGTGTTTCGTGGTGGGAACGGCGGCGGAAGTGACGCCCGTACGAGAGATTGCGGGGATTGCGTACACGCCGGGAGAGGTGTGCAAGACGCTTGCCGCAGATTACGACAAATGCGTGCGCGGTGGGATCGAGATCGAAACCGGGTGGTACGAGGCGGAGGTCGGAAGCTCGGTTTAGAAGGGCGCGCGATGCGCGGCTGATTTTGGCGTCACCCCTCCGACCCGCAAACGCTGGCGCGTTTGCAGCCCACCTCCCCTTTCAGGGGAGGAAAGAAAAGGTAATCGAAACCCCAGACTTCCTCCCCGGAAAGGGGAGGTGGCCGGAGCAAAGCGAAGCGGAGCGCAGGTCGGAGGGGTGACTAAGACATCAGCCGCGCGTAGCGCGCCCATCCTAATCCCGGATCGCATCCCGCAGATACTTCGCTCCGGTATACACGCTCAACACCGCCGCCAGCCAGATTAGCCCCAGCCCGATCCCCCTTGCGCATTCGCGAATATCCGGGATGACGCTGTCGATGGGCAGGTAAGCCCGCGCCAGAACCCACACCAGCAGCACCCCGATCCCGAGAAGCTCAAACGCCGTCTTCCACTTGGCGAGCTTGGTCGGCGACATGATCTTTCCCGTCAGCGCGGCGTGTTCGCGCGCGCCCGACACGAGGATGTCGCGAAAGATGATGGCGATGCCGGGGACGAGGAACAGCCACTCGCCCCGTGCCGCGATCATGAAGGCAATCAGGCAGCCCGCCACCAGCAGCTTGTCGGCGATCGGGTCGATCATGCGCCCGAAACCGGTCACGACTTTCCACCGACGCGCCAGATAACCATCGAGCCAGTCTGTGAAACTCGCCGCGACGAAGAGCGGCCCGAGCACGGAGAGGCGTCCGACCGGACTGCCCCAGCCGAACTCCAGGCTCAGTATGCCGACGATCATCACCGGGATGATCAGGATGCGCGACACGGTCAGTGCATTGGGCAGCCAGTAGAGGGGGTGACGCGCGGAAGCGTCGAGCGCGGTGCTCACGCTGCGTCGACTTCGCGTGTGTGCGTCAGTATCTTGATGCCCGCGATGACGGAGAAGACCGCCGCGATCCAGAGCGCCACCTCGCCAATGACCCAGACGAGCGGCGAGCCGCCAGCCAGGACTTCGATCGCGTTGTCCGGCGTCGCGCGGGTCATGTCGATCCACTGCGTCAGCCAGGGCGAGCCGACGAGCAGCGCCGTGCCCAGCATGGCGAAACCGCCCTTGGCGCTGGAATAGAGGTTGTCCGCCCAGCCATAGCGCGACAGCTCGAAGCCCTTGAACAGGCCGACCAGCAGCTCGCGCCCGATCAGCACCGCGACCGGGATGGCCCAGGTCCAGCTGACGAGGTCCGCGCGGAACAGCACGAATGCCAGCGCGATCAGCACGCCGACGAACAGGATGGTGTCGGCAATGTCGTCCAGATAGCCATAGCGGCGGTACTGGCTGCGCGCGGAGCCGCCGAAGAAATCGTCGAAAATGTCGGTCAATGCAGCGACGATGAACAGGAAGCTCGCCAGCAGCGCGACCTGCAGCTCCGGCCAGCCCCAGACGATCAGCGCCATGATGACGGGCGTCATGGCAATGCGCAGGAAGGTCAGCGCGTCGGCGAAGGCGCCGCCCTTGTCCGCGTCGCTCAACTCGATCTGCGCTTGGGCGTCCAGTTCCGGCGAATAGACCGCGTTTTCGGGATCAGTGGAAGTAGTCATGTATCGTCTGCGCCAGCTTTTGGCTGACGCCCTCCACGCTCGACAACTGCGAGACGGCGGCCCCTTTGACCGCCTTGGCGGAGCCGAAATGCGCGAGCAGTGCGCGTTTCCGTCCCGGACCGACTCCGGGGATACCATCCAACGGGTTCGACTTCATGTTCTTTTTTCGACGCGCACGATGGGTGCCGATGGCAAAGCGGTGGGCCTCGTCACGCAGGCGCTGCAGATAGTACATGGCCGGGTTGCGCGGCGGCAGGGTGAAGGGATCGCGGCCGTTCATGTAGAAGGTCTCGCGCCCTGCATTGCGGTCGGGTCCCTTGGCGATGGCCACCAGAGTGATGCGGCCGAGCACGCCCAGCTCCTCCAGCACGCCGGTCACGGCCGAGAGCTGCCCCTTGCCGCCGTCGATCAGCACGAGGTCCGGCCATTCCAGCGTGTCATCCTTGACCAGCCGCGAGAAACGCCGTTCCAGCACTTCACGCATCATGCCGAAGTCGTCATTGCGGATGTCCTCGCCCTTGATGTTGAAGGTGCGGTAGTCGCGCTTGCGCATGCCCTCCGGCCCCGCGACGATGAAGGCACCGATGGCGTGGCTGCCCTGATTGTGGCTGTTGTCATAGACCTCGATGCGCTGCGGCGGCGCTTCCATGCCGAAGAGCTCCCTCACCTCTTCCAGCAGCTTGGCCTGGTTCTTGGTCTCCGCCATGCGGCGGCCGAGCGCTTCCTGCGCATTGCGGTAAGCCGTATCGAGCAGCTTCTTCTTCTCGCCGCGCAGCGGCTTTGCCACCTCGATCGTGCGGTCGGCACGCTCACTTAGCGCCTCGCGGACCAGCTCGATATGCGGCAGGTCGTGATTGACGAAGATCGACTTCGGGATCGGCTTGTCTGAGTAGAACTGCGCGATAAAGGCTTCGAGCACTTCCGCTTCGTTCTGGTCCTTCTCGTGGCGCGGGAAGTGAGCGGAGTTGCCCCAGTTCTGCCCGGCGCGGAAGAAGAAGACCTGCACGCAAGACTGTCCGCCTGCCGAGTGGATCGCGATGACGTCGCCGTCGCTGAAGGTCTGCGGATTGATCTTGCCGAGATTGGAGTTGTTGATCTTGGCCAGCGCGCGCAGCCGGTCGCGCAGCTCGCCCGCCTTCTCGAAACGCATCTCCTTGGACGCAGCCTCCATCTCGGCCTGCAGCCGCTTGGCAAGCGAGTCGGAGCGGCCCTTCAGGAAGTCCTCCGCATCCTCTACCAGCGTGTCGTATTCCTCGATCGGGATGACACCCGTGCAGGGGGCAGAACAGCGCTTGATCTGGTATTGCAGGCAGGGCCGCGTGCGGGACTCGTAGATGCTGTCGCTGCAATTGCGCAGGCGGAAGGCGCGCTGCAGCGTGTCGAGCGTGCGGTTGACCGCGCCCGCGCTCGCGAACGGTCCGTAATAGTCGCCCTTGATCTTCTTCGCGCCGCGATGCTTCACCACCTGCGCCGCCTCGTGGTCCTTGCGCACGAGGATGTAGGGGAAGGATTTGTCGTCGCGCAGCAGGATATTGTAGCGCGGCTTGAGCCGCTTGATCAGCTGCGCTTCCAGCAACAGCGCCTCGACCTCGCTCTCGGTGACCACGAACTCCATGTTGGCCGTCGCCCTGATCATCCGGCGCAGCCGCGTCGGGTGGCGGTCGTAGCTGGTGTAGGCCGTGACGCGCTTCTTCAGGTCCTTGGCCTTGCCGACATAGAGCACCGTCCCGTGCTCGTCCGTCATGCGGTAGACGCCCGGCTTGTTGGGCAGGCGGCGGACATATTGCTTGATCCGCTCCGGCCCCGTCTTGCGCACACGGATGTCGGACAGCCTGGTCGGCTGTTCGGCGGTCGCGCCGAGCTCCGTGACGGGGGTGACTGATTCGTGCGGGTTCACACCGCAGAACCTAGGAGTCGTCGGGCCTTACTGCAAACTGCTGGAGTGTAGAAAGTGTCACACGCTCCAGCGCGATCTGGTGCGTGGCCTCCAGCACCACCCGCGGCGCTGCCCCCGCCCTGTGCGCCTCGCGCCAGCGCTCAAGACACAGACACCACCGATCCCCGGCCTTCAGCCCGGGAAAGCGGTATTGCGGCATGGGCGTGATCAGGTCGTTCCCCTGCGCACGCGAGAACGCCAGAAACTCATCCGTCATCACCGCACACACGATATGCCGCCCCCGATCCTGCGCCCCCGTCTCGCAACACCCGTCCCGAAACCACCCCGTCATCGGGTCGGTCGAGCAGGACGCGAGAGGCGTGCCGAGCACGTTGAGTGAGCCGAGGCGGGATGTCATAGGATGTCCTTAAGGCTTGTCTGCCACCCTATGCCTTTTGTGGAGAGGGCTGCCCGAATGCAAACGAAACAGGATATGGAAGCCAAAGCGCGCTTTGCGATCAATGCGCTGCAAGGAACGCCTGATGCTGAATACAGTGTGGACCTGTTTGTCTCTCACCACTTGGATGAGCTCGACGCCGCCTATTGGTCTGAACACTTCGGCGCGTCCAAGCCAGACGCTGCGACTATCCTAGCCGGACTGGTTGTTCGCGAGTTCTGGGACACGGAAGAAGACGGCGTTCTAAACGTCTGTGACCTCACGCTTCCAGGCAATGTCGCGGATGCCGTATTGTCGGTAAGGTTCGACGACGCCGGCGAAGTCGAATGTGTCGATATGGAAAGCTAACGCGCCTTCACGATCTCCACGCCCGCGAAGTCGGCCTTGAGCAGCGCCTGCGGTTTGCTGATCGACACGCTCACCCGCTGCACGCGCGCGTCCTCCGCCAGCGCCCAGTCGCAGATGCGTTCGGCGAGGGTTTCGACCAGCTGGACGTGGGCTTCGACGGCGATCTCCTCGGCCTTGGCGGCGACCGTGGCGTAGTCGAGCGTTTCGGCGAGCTTGTCGTTCTCCGGCAAGGCCATGTCGCCCATGTCGAGCTCGATATCGAGCACGATGGGCTGGGTGCTCTCATGCTCGTGCGGGTGGACGCCGATGCTGGCCTGGATCAGCAGGCCGCGCACGAAGATGCGGGTCGCCGTGCCGGGGCTTTGCCGGACGAAGCGCTTGAGGAGGGGTCGGCTAGACATCTGATATATCTTCGAAGTTGAGGTGCTGGCCGCCATCGACGGCGATCATCTGGCCCGTGACGGAGGTCGCGCCGAGCAGGTAGCGCACGGCGTTCAGGATCTCGTCGGGCGGCGAGCCGTTGCCGAGCAGTGTGGAGAGCTTCTCGCGCTCGAAATCATCGACGCTCTGTGTGTGGTTGCGCAGCGTCGGGCCCGGCCCAACGCCGTTGACGCGCACATCCGGCGCATAGGCCTGCGCCATGGTCCTGGTCGCCCAGAGCAGCCCCGCCTTGGCGATGCCGTAGGTGAAGAACTCCGGCACGGGGCGCAACACGCGCTGGTCGATCATGTTGACGATCGCGCCCTGCCCCGGCGCTTGCGCGGCGAAGTCCCGCGACAGGTGCAGCGCGGCGCGCAGGTTTACATCTATGTGGTGGTCGAAGGTCGCGTTGGACCAGTCTTCCGCGCTGTCCGGATCGAAGGTCGAGGCGTTGTTGATCAGCGCGTAGAGCGGGCTGCCGAGCGCTTGGCGCGCGCGTTCCACCAATGTCGCGACATCGCCCGGCACCATGAGATTCGCCTTGACCGCCACGCCACTTATCTCCTCGGCCAGCGCTTCGGCAGGCTTGGCCGAGGTGCGGTAGTGGATGCAGACCCGCCACCCATCGCTCGCCAGCCCGCGCGCGAGATGCGCGCCGATGCGCGCCGCGCCGCCGGTGATGAGCACGGTCTTCAAGACGCAAACACCCGCGCGCGCTCACCACAGCTTGGGCGGCCGACTTCGACGCAGGACAAGCCCGGCAGCTGCGGGGCGAGCCGCTCCATGATCCAGGCGGCGATCTGCTCCAGCGCGGGCTGTTCCAGCCCCTCGACCTCGTTCAGCAGGACGTGGTCGAGCTGGTCGGTGGTGGCTTTCACGATCTGTTCGATCTTCCACAGGTCTCGGATCCAGCCCTTCTCCTCCTGCGTGTCGCCCTGGATGGTCACTGTCCCGCGAAAGCTGTGTCCATGGACTTTCTTGAACAGGTCGTTGGCGTCCGCATGGCCGAAATAGTGGGCGGCCTCGAAGGTGAAATCCTTTTCGATCTCGAATCGCATCAGACGTTGGCGAGCACGATGGCGGCCATGTAGAGCACATAGGCGAGCACGAAGACCGCGCCCGTCTTGCGCCCGATCGGCTGGCGGCGCAGCACATAGGCGAGCAACGCAAAGGTCGCGACGATCATCACCCAGAAGTCGAAAGCGTAAAGCTGCGGCTCCACCAGCACCGGCCCGGCCAGCGTCGCACCGCCGCCCACGGCCAGCAGGTTGAACACGTTGGAGCCGAGCACATTGCCGATCGCCACGTCGCTATGGCCGCGCAAGGACGCGACAACGACCGTCGTGATCTCCGGCAGGCTCGTGCCGATGGCGACAACTGTGAGGCCGATCACGGTTTCCGACACGCCCAACCCGCTGGCCACCACCACGGCATTGTTCACGATCATCTCGCCGCCAATGAACAGACCGATCAGCCCGGCAATGACATAGACGAAGTCTGTCAGCACGGTCTTGGGCAGGCCGTCCCGGCCCTCCTCGATCTCGGCCATCTCCTCCAGGATCGTGTCGTCCGCGCCCGATTTGGCGAGCAGGAACATGTAGAAAAGATAGAGCACGATGCCCGCGAACAGCACCGCGCCCTGCCAGCGGGCCAGCGGATTGCCGAGCATGGCGAGGGCGATGAACAGCAGCGTCGCCACGACGGCGATGAAGGTGTTGCGCGCCACCCCGCTCATATTGGTCGGAATCGCCATGATCAGCGCGGGCAGGCCGAGCGCGAGCAGGATGTTGGCGATGTTGGAACCGACGATGTTGCCCGCCGCCATCTGCCCCACGCCGTCCAGCACGGCATTGACGCTCACGACGA
>JAHDEU010000059.1:0-7780 GCA_020628635.1 Hellea sp.
GCCTCGGCATCCAGTTCATCGCCTATATGGGCGCGCTGGAGGTCCGCCGCTGGGCTCCGAAGGGCGCGCCCGTCATCGGCTCCATCCGCGAAGCCGCCCGCCGCGGCAAGGCAGCCAAGGGCATCGAGTATCACGACCTGATGGAACTGCTGCCCCGTCCGCTGGACGAGGTGCGCGAGTTGTTGGGCGTGACGCCGATGACGCAATATCCGAAGGTCCACGCGATGATGCTGGCAGCCGGGATCGACCCGTTCGAGGCCATCAGCGGACCCGTGGCGAGCACGGCGAAATCGTTGAACAAGCAAACGGCGGCGTAAGGCACGCTCCCGGCCCTTGCGGCCGGGACCTTTCTCGGTGGGCGTGATGTTGCGACCGCTCCCGATCTCAAAGGCTGAGCTTGACGAGAATGGCCCCGGCCACGAGGGCCGGGGACGAGTGGGCCAAGCCTATCTTTGCTCATCGAGCCGCGCCAGAGACCCATCAAGGCTCAAGAGCCTGACCCTTCCAACTCCTCCCCTCTTAGGGGTCGAGCCCAAAGGGCCGCGAAGCGGACCGACGGCGAGGGTCGCCACGAGCGCAGCGAGTTGGTGACGGAGGGGTAAAGTCACTCCGTCGTCAGAGAGGAGACACCTCACCCCTCCGACCTTCGCTTCGCTCGGCCCCTCACCGTCGGTCCGCGCTGCGGCCCTTTGGGCTCGACCCCTGAGAGGGGAGGAGTTGGAGTGGAGAGACTAGCCAGCTTTTCTCGTCGCGTCGGCATCAGCAAGGCCGGTCCAGCACGGACAACCGCCCCCTAATTGAAGCTCCCCAGCGTCAACAGGGTGAAGCGCACGCCGACATTGGTGTCGTTGCGGATCAGGTCGTTGTCGAATTCGCGCGTGGCCCAGTAGAGTTCCAGCAAGGAGCAGTCGTCGCGGTAGCCGATCGAGCCGGTCTGGCGGCGGGTGACGTTGCGGTCGATGTCCCGCACGGCGCTGTAGGTCAGGGACAGGCGGCGCGTCGGCTTGAGCCTGATCCTGCCCGTCACCTCCTGCGTCGGCGCGCCAATCGGTGTGAGCGGATCGGGTGCGGCGTCGTTGAGATTGAAATAGGCGCCCGACAGGTCGACATATCTGGACCGCGCCGTCAGCCGGGATTCGATCCGGGTGAAGCGGCTCAGGTCGTCATTGTAGCGGATGCGCGTATTCGATTCGAGTGTATTGCCGAAGGTCAGGCCGAGCTCGCCGACATATTCGGAACTGTCGTCGAACAGGCCGGAGCCGAGTGTGAAGCGCTCATCCGCGTCGCTGGCGAACGACCGCCCGCCAAAGAGCGAGAACTCGCTGTCACGGCCCAGCACGGAGGAACGCGCGGTGAAGTTCGCGCCGACATCGATGCGCGTCCCGGTCTGGAAGAAGTCGAACCCGTCCGCCTTGTTGCGCTCGAACAGAAGCGACGGGTCGAGTTCCGGCGACTGGCCGTCCTCGAACAGGAAGGCGTCGGTCACGGGATCGCGGAATTCGTCCAGCTTGGGGTTCCCGAAGCTGTGCGTGGCCAGCACGCGCGGCTCGAACAGAAGCGTCGTGTCGCTGCCCGCCCGGCGGCTGATGAAAGGATAGCGGATTTCCACTCCGGCCTGGCCGAGCGTGCGCGAGAACGACAGCGAGTCCAGCCCCTCGTCCGGCAGATTGGACCGTGAGTCGTCCGGCTCGATGTCATAGGCGTCGAACCGCCCCCAGGCGAAGGGCTTCACCTCGAAACCCAGCGGGGTGATCCAGGTCTTCTGGTAGTCGGCCGACACGGAACTGCGTCCGTAATCCGCGCCCTCGTCCCGGGTGAGGTAGCTCGCCTCGCCCGACAGCGAGAACAGACCGCCCAGCAGGGGGTCGGTCTTGACGAGGTCGGCCTTGATCTGCGGCAGGATGGTCGGCAGCACATCGTCATTGTCCGGGGAGAATCGGATCAGGTCCGAATCCTCGATCGCGGTGTAGCGCTCGAACAGGCGCTGATAGGTCGCGGCGGAGGCCGACACGCGGTAGTCGCGGCCCTGCGCCGCGATGAAGGCCTGGGATGTGTTGGTCCGGCGCTCGCCGATCAGCAGCCCGTTCGTGCGGAAATCCTGCGCCAGGCTGTAGCGCTGCAGCAGCGTGTCATCGCTCTGCGTCTGCACGGTGTAGCCATAGCTGAGCGCCTCGGTCGGCCGGAAATAGCCGTCCACGAAGAGATGACCGATCGCGCCCGGACCGTCCGCGACATTGTCGGGATTGCGGAACAATGCCGGGTCGTCCAGCCTGCGCCCGTCGCGGTCGAAAATGGCGTCATAGCCTATCGATCCGTCCATCACGATCTCGCCGGTCGCGAACAGGCGGCGGCCCTGCAGCTCCAGGATCGGATTGACCTTGGAAAACAGATGCGGCGTGATCGTCGCCTCGGTGTAGTCGTCGATCGCCCAATAGTAGGGAAGCTTCAGCGTCAGCCCGCGCGCGCCGGAGTTGGAAAAGCCCGGCGTCAGCAGGCCGGATGCGCGGTCCTCGCTCGGGTCGGGATGGGCGAGATAGGGCGTGTAGAAGACCGGCACGCCGAACAGCTCGAACACCGCGTCGTTGTAGCGGATGGTGCGCGTGTCCTCGTCCTGCCTGACCTTGCGCGCGCGCAACCGCCAGGTCGGAGTTTTCTCGTCGCCGTCGGCCGTGCAGAGCGGGCACGCCGTATAGGTCGCGTTGAACAGCTCGATCTCGCCGGATTCGGAGCGCGTGACGAAACGCGCCGCCGTGGTCGCGCCCGAGGCGAGCCGGGCGGTGAAATTGGCCGCCGTGCCCGCTTGCAGCTCGTCGGAGAGTTCCAGCTTGTCGGCATATTGCACGTCGCCGGCCGCGTCGATCAGCACCACATTGCCCGTCGCCAGCACGGAGCCCGTGTTGATGTTGTAGTCCACCCGGTCGGCGCGCAAGGAACGGTCCTGATAGCGGCCGTCGACCTCGCCGATCGCGGTCAGCACGCCGCCCGCCTCGTCATTGATCAGCTCGTCCGCTTCCAGATAGATCGTGTCGGGATCGCGGAACGGGCTGTTGGCCGGAAGGTCGAGCGTGCGGCCCGAACTTGTGCTGGGTGCGATCTGCGCGACAGCCGGACTCGCGCCCAGCGCCGCCATGCCGCCGAGCAGGGCCGCGCCGCACAGCAGGGCCCGGAGGGTGGATGTGGGGAAGCGTCGGCTCATGGCGGCGTGGATGGTCGTCCCCTCTGGCAGGCCGCGCGCAGCTCATGCCAGTCGCGCCGCAGACCCTAGCGCCTTAGCTGCGCCGATGGCTGCGGTCCACGCCGCGATGCGCAAAAAAATCGCCCGCGTTCATTAAATCTTGCGAAGGCTGTGGGACAGGCCACGCTTAACGACGTGCGAATGCGCGCAAATGTCCGCCAGAACCGGGTTTCCAGCCGGGGTTTGGCGCACGAAGGTGTTGGGCTGGTGTGGCTGCGCGCTGCTCTGGCCAAGGTTGTATGCGTTCCCTACATGGGTGTGCAGACGGGAGAATGGTCCGGCTATGGCGAACGGGGCAAAACAAATCGGCGCAGACGGCCAGGCCCACGCCGCGCCGACGGGGATGCGCTCGCCGGTCGGCGAGGTGCTTGGCCGCGCCCGCTCCGCCTTCATGGGCGTCGGCGTGTTCTCGTTTTTCGTCAACCTGCTGATGCTGACGGGCCCGATCTACATGCTGCAGGTCTATGACCGCGTGCTGCTGAGCTCCTCCATGGAAACGCTGATCTTCATCTCCGTGGCCATGGTGCTACTCTATCTGTTCATGGGCGTGTTCGATTTCTTCCGCTCCCGCGTGCTGGTGCGCGTGGCCGACGACTTCGAGGAGGTGATGAACGACCAGACCTTCACCGCCTGGCTGCGCAGCTCCACCAAGGGCGGTCCGGCAGCCAGGGCCCAGCCCATGAGCGACATCGCCACCTTGCGCCAGTTCCTGTCGGGCAATGCGCCGGGCACGTTTTTCGACCTGCCCTGGGCGCCGCTCTTCATTGCGCTGATCTTCTTCCTGCACTGGACGCTGGGCGTGCTGGCGGTCGTGGGCTCGCTCATCATATTCACCTCGGCCTGGATCAGCTCGCGCCGCACGGAAACGCCTTTGAAAGAGAGCCTCAAGCTCCGCCGTGCCGAACAGGCCTTTGCGGGCACGGCGCAGCGCAATGCGGAAAGCATCCAGGCCATGGGCATGGGCGAAAACATCCGCGCACGCTGGGCGCAGTTCAACACGCAAGGCGCCCGCGAGACCGTGAATGCAGCCGACCGCACGGGCGGCGGATCGGCCTTCACCAAGGCGTTTCGCATGTTCCTGCAGTCGGCCATGCTGGGCGCGGGCGGTGCGCTCGCCATCCAGCAGATCATCACGCCCGGCGCGATGATCGCCGGCTCCATCATCCTGGGACGCGCGCTCGCGCCCGTGCAGATGATCATCGGCCAGTGGCGCTCCATCGGCGCGGCCAAGGAGGCCTATAACCGGCTCAACGACTTCCATCTCGAAGACCTGTCGCGTCCCACGCCGACGCAGCTGCCCGCCCCAACGGGCGTGCTGACGGTGGAGAATGTGACCGCCGGGCCTCCGGGTGCCTCGACGGCCGTGCTGACGGGCCTGAATTTCGGCGTGCGTCCGGGCCAGGGGCTGGGCGTGATCGGACCCAGCGCGTCGGGCAAATCCACGCTTGCCCGCCTGCTCGTCGGTGTGTGGATGCCGCAACGTGGCTCCATCCGGCTGGACGGCGCGACCTATGACCAGTGGGACCGCGAGACGGTCGGCCGCCACATCGGCTACCTGCCGCAAACGGTGGAGCTGTTCGACGGGACCATCGCCGAGAACATCGCGCGGTTCGACCCGCAGGCGACCGACGAGGCTGTCGTGGGCGCGGCCAAATGGGCGGGCGTGCACGAGATGATCCTGCAAATGCCGGACGGCTACGAGACCCGCGTCGGCATCGGGCATGCCGTGCTGTCGGGCGGGCAGAACCAGCGCATCGGCCTGGCCCGCGCGCTCTACGGCGAGCCCAAGCTGATCGTGCTGGACGAACCCAATGCCAATCTCGACCATGCGGGCGACCAGGCCCTGACCCACGCCATCGCGCAGGCGCGAAGCAAGCGTTGCGCGGTCATCGTCATGGCGCACCGCCCGTCGGCCATTGCGGCCGTGGACCTGATCCTTTCGCTCAAGGACGGCAAACAGGAAGCCTTCGGGCCGAAGGACGAGGTCATGGCAGCCCTGCGCGAACGCGCCGCCGCCGCCGGGGCGACCAAGGTCAAGAAGGCCGCCACGCAGGCTGGAACCGTGGGCGCCAAACCGTCTGTCCCGACGACCGGATCCGTGCCCCTCCGGCCCGTTACCTCCGCTGTGTCCGGGGCGAAGCCACCCGCGCGGAAGCCAAGCGTGCTATCCGCGCCCAACAAGCCCTTCCTCGGCCAGCCGACAAAACCGGAGCCGAAGTCGTGAACGCCCAGACCCCCATCCAGCTGCCGCCGGACATGGCCGCCATGCTCGGCGGAGCGGCGGCGCCTGCGCCCAAAGCGCCCGCCTATCAGCGCTACCTGCGCGTCGGCTACCTCGCCATTGCCCTGCTGGTGTTCGGCCTGTTCGGCTGGGCGGCCGTGTCGCCGATCAAGGGCGCGGTGCTCGCCACCGGTTTCGTCGCCGTGGACGGCAAGCCCGCCGTGATCCAGCATCTGGACGGCGGCATGGTGGGCGAGATCTTCGTGCGCGACGGCGTGCAGGTCGCCCAAGGCGACCCGCTGATCCGCCTCGACCCGACCGAAATCGACGCCAGCCGCGAGATCGTGGAAGTGCAGCTCAACGAGACGCGCGCCCTCGTGCAGCGCCTGATCGCGGAGCGCGACAACGCGCCCGTGATCGACTTTCCGGACGACCTGATCCTCGCAGCCTCCGAGCAGCCCCGCGTGCGCCGCGCCGTGGACGGCCAGCGCTCGCTGTTCGAGGCCCGCCGCGACGCGCTGACGGGCCAGGTCTCGCAGCTGCGCCAGCGCATCACGCAATCGGAGTCGCAGATCGAGGGGCTGGCCGCCCTGATCCGGTCCAACCAGGACCAGCTCGCCAAAGTGCGCGAAGAGACCGCGGACAAGCAGGTCCTGCTCGCCAAGGGCTTCATCGGCAAGCCCGCCGTGCTGGCGCTGGAGCGCGAACAGCTCCGCCTGCAGGGCGACCTGCAATCGCGCCAGTCCGACATCGACCGGCTGCGCGGCCAGATCCGCGAAACCCGCGGCCAGATCGACCAGCTCACCCGCGACCGCCAGGCCGAAGTGCTCACGGACCTCCGCCGCGCCGAAGCCGAAGCGTCGGGTTTCCGCGAACAGATGACGGCGGCTTCCGCCCAGGCCGGCCGTGTCTTGATCACCGCGCCCGTCGCCGGCACGGTCCACAATCTCGCCATGACCACCACGGGCGGCGTCGTGCAGCCCGCCATGGAGCTGATGCAGATCATCCCGTCCGACGCGGACCTCATCATCCTGACACAAGTCCAGCCCGGCGATGTCGATCAGGTCTATCCCGGACAGGAGGCCCGCATCCGCCTGTCGGCCTTCAACGCCCGCACCACGCCGGAGCTTAACGGTTCCGTGGTGCGCGTTGCACCGGACCGGCTGGTCGATCCGGCCACGGGCTTTCCCTATTACGAAGTGCAGCTGGAAATCCCGACCGATGAACTCGCGCGACTGCCCGACAATCTCACGCTGATTCCCGGCATGCCGGCCGAAGCCTTCATGCAGACCGAGTCGCGCACCGTGCTCAACTACCTCCTGAAGCCCGCCCTCGACGCGCTCAGCCGTGCCGGACGCGAGGAGTAGCGAGGCGACCGAGCCCGCCCAGCCCTGGGTCCGGATCGGCATCGTCACCTTCAACTCCGGCGACTACACGCAAAGGTGCCTCGACGCGCTGGCCGCGCAGACGGATCGCGGGTTCGAGTGCGTCATCCGCGACAATGACAGCACGGACGGCGCGCTGGACCGGCTGGCGCTTCCCGACGGCCGCTTCCGCATCGAGCGCGGGCGGGAGAATGCGGGCTTTGCGGGCGGGACCAACCGCGCGCTGGCCGGGGCTCGGACCGACTATGTGATGAGCGTCAACCCCGACACCGAGCTTGCGCCCGACTGCCTGGCTGTGCTGCGCGCGCATATCGAGGCGGAGCCCGGAATCGCCATGGTCTCGCCCGTGCTGCTGCGCCCGGACGGGCGGCTCGACGGGGCAGGGGACTGCCTGTCGGTTCACGGCATAGCGTGGCGCGCGGGCGTGGGCGACGCGCCGGACGACCGAGCAGGACTCGCCGAGGTCTTTTCGCCCACCGGCGCCGCCGCCCTCTACCGCCGCGATCTGTTCGAAGCCGAAGGCGGGTTCGACGAGAGCTTCTTCTGCTATCTGGAAGATGTCGATCTGGGCATGAGGCTGCGCGCGCGCGGCCATCGGTGCCTGCTGGTTCCGCATGCGACGGGCCGCCATGTCGGCGGGCACTCCACAGCCGCCATTCCCGGCTTCGCGGTCCGGTCGTCTGCGCGCAACGGCCTGCGCATGATCGCGCGCAACGCGCCGCTCGGCCTGCTGCCCGTCATGTTGCTCGCCCACATCGCCGCCCATCTCTGGTTTCAGTTCCGCAATCGCGGGACCGAGCTGGCGCGCGTGCGCAGCGAGGGTTTCCGCGCCGGAATGCGCGTGCTCCCGCGCAGCCTGATGGCGCGGCACAGACGCCGCCCCTATCCGCTGGGCGCGAGCTGGCGGGTGGGGCGACGGCTCGCCTGGTCCATCGGTTC
>JAHDEU010000059.1:7880-9296 GCA_020628635.1 Hellea sp.
CGCGTGCGATAATCTTCATAAGTCAGCCCGCGCTCGGTGAGTTCCGCGACGACCGCCGCATAGTCCGCCAGATGTTCCGACTGCCGGCGCACCGGCTCCGGCCAATCAAACCCGAGCCAGCGGAGGTCTTCGAGCATGGCGGGCTCGAAGGAGGGCCGCAAGCGTGTGTGGTCGATGTCCTCGATGCGCAGCAGGCACGGCCCTGCGGAAAAGGCACGCTCCGCCGCATAGGCATGGCCGAGATGGATCAGTCCGGTCGGCGAAGGGGCGAAGCGGGTGAGCATGGGGCGGGGTTAGCACGGAAACGATGGACCGTCGCGATTTCGGACACTGCCCATGATTCCTTCCCCTTGACGGGGAAGGTGGGCTCGCGAGCGTCAGCGAGCGAGGTCGGAAGGGGTGATCCGATTTAGCGTCTGCACCCCGGCGTGAGTTTGGAACACCCCTTCCGAGCCTGCCGCCTCACGGCGTCAGTCCCACCTTCCCCGTCAAGGGGAAGGAACGCCTTCCAATGCGCCCAATTTGTCATCCCTCTCCCGCGCCGGGGGAGGTGGGCGGCAAGCGCGCCAGCGCTTGAAGCTCAGAGGAGGACACCTCGGAAGAGCCCACCGTCAGGTGTCCCTCACCTACCGCCGCATCATCCCGCCTAGCAGCCCGCGGACCGCATTGCGCATGGCGCGGCGGGCCATGAGGCGTCCCTCTCGCTTGACCTCGCGCATGATGACGCTGTCTTTCTTCCTGCGCTTGCGCGGCGTGCTGCGGCTCTCGCGGGCTTTCTTCTTTTCCGCGGCCGCCTTGGCCTCGGCCTTTTCCTCCGCGATGCGCTCCTTCTCCTCGGCCTCGGCGCGTTCTTCGGCCTTTTTCTCCAGCAGTTCGTAAGCGCTCTCGCGGTCGATCGTGTCGGTGTATTTGTCGCGCAGTTCGGACGCGCTGATGATCGCCTTGCGCTCCGCCGCTTTGGCGGGACCCAGGCGCGAAGCGGGCGGACGGATCAGTGTGCGGCCCACCACGCCGGGCACGCCCTTGTGGTCCATGACGGACACCAGCGCTTCGCCCACGCCCAGATCCGTGATGACCTCTTCCGTGTCGAAACCGGGGTTCTCGCGGAAGGAACTCGCCGCCGCGCGGATCGATTTCTGCTCTTTCGGTGTGTAGGCCCGCAGCGCGTGCTGGATGCGGTTGCCGAGCTGGCCGAGCACGCTGTCCGGGATGTCCGCCGGGTTCTGGGTGACGAAATAGACGCCCACGCCCTTGGAGCGGATCAGCCGCGCGACCTGCTCGATCTTCTCCACCAAGGCCTTGGGCGCGTCCTCGAACAAAAGGTGCGCTTCGTCGAAGAAGAAGACCATCTTGGGCTTGTCGGGATTGCCGACCTCCGGGAGCTCCTCGAACAACTCGGACAATAGCCAGAGCAGG
>JAHDEU010000060.1 GCA_020628635.1 Hellea sp.
CGTTTCGAGCAACTTATGATTTTCCTCCCCCTTCAGGGGGAGGTGGCAGCGAACCGCGCCAGCGGGTCGATGACGGAGGGGGCTCTTTCGTTGAGCTCAAGTCTGTAGCCGACAGAGCCCCCTCCGCCCTGCGGGCACCACCCCCTGAAGGGGGAGGAAATATGACGAGCATTCAATTCAAATTCCACCCTGCAAGGTGGAGGGGGACCCCAAACCAGAGCCCGCGAAGCGGTCATCCCCTATCCGGCAATGCCCCCACGATCACCACATCGAACGTCCCCACGCCGTCCCGCAGCTTGATCGCCTCGCGGTACTCCGGGCTGTCCCAGAATGCCCGCGCGGCTTCCTTGCTCGGCCAGGCGCTGATGATCACGGCACTATCCGCGCTGTCGCCTTCCGCCACGTCGATATCGGTCTCGAACGCCACATAGCGGCCGCCATATTTCGCGTAGATGGGCGGCAGGCTGGCGGCGTAGGGGCCGAGATCGGCCGGCGCGTAGCCGCGTCCGCGCACGATCATGTAGGCACCGGGAACTTCGGCCTCGAGTGTCGGCTGCGCTTCCGCTGCAGGCTGGCAGGCGCTGAGCGCGGCGGCGGTTAGGGCTGTGGCGATGAGGATGCGCATAACGGTCTCCGGATGTTAGGGTCTGCCTAGAACGGAACGGGGGAGCTGACTTTGATCCTGTCCCCATTGCTGGGCTTGTGCAGCTCCAGCCATTCGGCATGGAGCAGCAGTCGCTCGCTCGCGGCCAGCGCGTCGCCGTCCGCATAGAGCTGATCGCCGAGGATCGGATGGCCGAGTTCGCGGCAGTGGATGCGCAGCTGGTGGGCGCGGCCGGTGAGGGGTGTGAGGGACAGGCGGGTGCGGTCCGGCAGGCGCTCGGTGACCGACCATTCAGTGACGGCGGAGCGGCCTTGATCATGGCAGACCATCTGGCGCGGACGCCGCTCCCAGTCGGTGCGCAGGGGGAGGTCGATCGTGCCGCGCTCGCCCTCGACGTGCCCCCAGACGACGGCGACGTAGTGCTTGTCGGTGTGGCGGCGTTCGAACTGCAGGCCGAGATGGCGCTGGGCTGCCTTGTTGCGCGCAAACACCATGACACCGCTGGTGGCGAGGTCGAGGCGGTGCACGGTCAGCGCTTCCGAAAATTGCTCACGCAGCCGCGCCTCCACGCAATCCGGCTCATAGCGGCCGGGGACCGAGAGCAGGCCCGGCGGCTTGTCGATGAAGACGAGATCGTCGTCCTGGTAGAGCACGGGCAGCGGACCCGGCGGCGCGGTGGTCAGCGCGCGGCGGCGGGCTTGTTCTTCCAAGCTGACATCCGGCGCGGGCGGGCCGGCGAAATTTCGGCTCAAAGCTCCGCTTTCAAAGCTCTTCGGCGACCACGTCGTCGCCGTCCAGCCTCAGCCCGATCTCGCCGCGCAGCATGGCCAAAGCGTCCTCGCCAAAGACCTCGCGCCGCCAGCCCTTGAGCGCGGGAATGTCGGCCTTGTCGGCAAAGGCCGCGAGCTGGTCGATGTCGCGCGCGCCCGCCACCAGCCGCGGCGCGATGCCGACGACTTCGGTCTTCAAACGCAGCAGAGTTTTAAGCATCTCGATGCGCGGACCGAGATTGGGCGGCATGGACTTCGCCTTCTCGATCTCGGGCGCGTAGTCTTCGGCGTCGTCGATCGCGCGCTTGATGTCCTCGACCAGCGTCTTGGCGGAACGCGACCGTTCGAACCCGTTGGGAATGCCGCGCAGCTTGGACAGCGCCTCGATGGTGGTCGGTTTTTGCGCCGCCAGGTCGTACATGGCGTCGTCCTTCAGCACGCGGCGGCGCGGGATGTCGCGCTCGATGGCCTGGCGCTCGCGCCAGGCGGCGGCGGCCCTGAGCACGGCCATGTAGGGCTTGCGCGGATTGCGGATCTTCAGCCGCTGCCAGGCGTCTTCCGGCTCGAACGCATAGAGAGCCGGGTCCATCTGGCCCTCCATCTCCTCCATCACCCAACGCATGCGGCCGCGCTCTTCCAGCTCATCGACCAGGGGCAGGAAGAGGTCGCGCAGATGGGTGACGTCGGCCAGTGCGTAGGAGAGCTGCTTGTCGGTGAGCGGGCGGCGCGACCAGTCGGTGAACCGCGCGCCCTTGTCGAGCGAAATGCCGAGCCGGCCCTTGACCAGGCTCGAATAGCCGACGCTGTCGCCATATCCCACGGCCATGGCCGCGATCTGGCTGTCGAAGATGGGCCCGGGGACTTCCTTGTCGCAGAGCTCGTAGAAGATCTCCATGTCCTGCCGCGCCGCGTGCATGACCTTCACGATCTGGTCGTCCATCAGCAGGTCGCAGAATGCGTCCAGATCGATGCCGTCCGCCATGGGGTCGATGATGACGGCGTCGTCCTCATGGGCGACCTGGATCAGGCAGAGAATGGAGAAGAAGGTCTTCTCGCGCATGAACTCCGTGTCGACGCAGATGAAGTCGTACTGGGCGGCCTCGTCGCACCAATCCTCGAGCTCCTCCGTCGTGCGGATGACCCGGATGTCGTCGTTCTCTTTTTTGGTGCGGGGGGCGATGGCTAGGCGTCCACGCCGTGCATGGCGAAATGCTTGGCCAGCAGGTCGGTCGTCGCGGCCCAGCTCTGGGTCGCGGCGTATTCGTTGTATTTCAGGCCCATCTCGTCATTGTCGGCGTCCGGCACCATGAAGGCGTGCTTGGTGTTGCCGAAGCTCATCACGGTCCAGTCGCAGCCGGAAGCCGCGAGTTCGTCCTGCACGCCGCGCAGCGCGTCCGGGTCGGCCATCGGGTCGTCATAGCCGTGGCAGACCAGCACGTCGGCCTTGATCTTTTTCTTCGGCAAGTCAGGCGCGTCCAGCAGGCCGTGATAGGAGACGGCCGCTTTCAGGTCCAAACCGGCGCGCGCCATGTCCAGCGTGCACAGACCGCCAAAGCAGAAGCCCATCGCGGCCATGGCGTTCTCATCCACCATGTCGAGCGACTGGGCCGCCTTGTAGCCCGCCTTGAGGCGCTTCAGCAGCGCCTTGCGGTCTTCCTTGAGCGGGCCCATCAGCGCCATCTTGTCGTCCGTGCTCTCCGGCGTCGCGCCGTCGCCATAGTTGTCGAGGCAAACGCCGACATAGCCGATGGCGGCCATCTGGATCGCCTTGTCCTGCGCGAAACCGTCCAGCCCGCCCCAGGCGTGGTTGATGATGATGCCGGGCTTGGGATCGACGCGGCTCTCGTCCCAGGCGACCTGGCCGATGCAGGTGGTCTTGCCGTCCTTGTACTCGAACGGTTTGATGCGGATGTTCATTGACGGTTGTCCCAGATGACGTTTGTGCGCGCCATAGCGCGTCGATCCGCGCAAGGCAAAGCGCGCGTGGGTCTTAACGTAGTCTTGATATTAACCCTATGTTGACGCTGTGGCGCGATGCTTGCGGCCTATCCAATCGCCATCTTCGGTGTCCGCCATGACCTACCGCATCGCTCTCGTCCTTTCCGCCTCCGCCCTGCTGGGCGCGTGCGCGACGGCGCAGGAGAACCCGAACTACCAGTTCTCGTCCAAATACGATCCCGGTACGCAGCTCGCGCAGGCGCCGCTGCCCGTGACGCCCGAAGTGACCGCGGCGATCTATGAGCCGGCGCAGCCCGTCGAGGCATACCCGCAGCCTGCCGTGTCGGAAACCGAGCTGGCCTTCGACGCGGCCACCATGGACGGCACGCCGGGCTATGCTGTCTTCGCGGAAGAGGCCGCGCTGCCTGTCCCGGTGGAACAGGCCGGGCAAGGCGTGCCTGTCGCCTATGACTACTCGCAGAACGTCATCGTGGCCGGGGCCGACACGGCTAACGCGCCGACCGTGACGCGCCAGCTCGGCGGCTGGCAGAGCTACACGGTCGTTCCGGGCGACACGGTCTATTCGCTGGCGCGCCGGAACTGCGTGGGCATTTCCGACATCACGGAGCGCAACGGCATTGGCCCGGACTACGCCATCTCCATCGGCCAGCGGATCAGCGTGCCAGGCTCGCGCTGCTAGCGCGCCGCGCCAGCCGGGCTAATGAACGTCCGGCAACTCGCGCATCAGCCAGATCGTGGTCGTGATTCCCAGCGCGACGACGTAGACCAAGGTGGCGGCTGCGAGCACCTTGCGGTCGTTGCGCCGCGCGCGCTCGATCTGCTCCGGCGCATCGTTCCACGACCCATAGGCGACACGCCCCATCACGATCAGGATAAAGGCGTATGACAGCAGATAGGCCATGTCGAGCAGGGTGAGATAGCCAACCTCCGGCAGGCTGCTGGCCGTCGTGATCTGCATGGCGACCATGGTCAGCAGGGCGGTGATGGCCAGCCCGATGCGGCCTTCCGTATGGGTCGGGTCGATGGCGAGCGCGAGGCCGGAACACATCAGCACGATCAGCACCGGCAGGAACAGCTTGAACACGCCGTATTGCCAGGGCCGGGTAATCGGCACTTCGAATACGACCCGCGAATAGGCGCCCGTTTCCGGATTGTTCAGATCGCCGAACGTCGTGGGGTAGGCCTTGTCCTCGATGACCATGCGCGGTTTGCCGATGCGGTAGCCGGGCAGGCTGATCTGGTCGTTGATCGACACGCCCTCCGGGTCGGGCACGTAGTTCATCGCTTCCGTGCCGTGTTCCGCATCCTCGATGACGAAACGCAGGATGTGGTCGTCGAACGGGTATTTGGTCATCTTCATGGCCGAGCTGAACGCACCCTGGTGGCGGATATAGTTGTAGAACTGGCCGTTGGACTCCATCACCTCCGGCTCGTCATAGCCGACGCTTTCCACATGGGCTTCGGGATCGAACAGGTTCATGAACTCGAAGGTCTCGTGCGGCGCGTCGTCCGCGTCGTCCCAGCGGAACCAGATATAGATGTCGCCCGGATAGCTGTGGGTGCGCAGCTCGACATGGTGGATTTCGTTGATGTAGCCGCCGACCACGACTTCCTTGGGTGCGTCCTGCGCGCTCGCCAGCCCGGCAAGACAGAACAGGACGGCCGCGAGGACGAGGGAGAGAAGGGCGCGCATGAATTCTCCCTAACAGGCGCGATTTCCGGTGCAAGCGCGTCCGTGCCTTGCTAGTCGCGCGGCCATGAGACAACGCTTCGCCAAGATCCTCGCCACGCTGGGACCGGCCTCACGCGCGCCCGACACCATGCGGCTGCTGTCCGATGTGGGCGTCGATGCCTTCCGGCTGAACTTCAGCCACGGCACCCATGACGACCACAGGGCCAACATCGAGGCGATCCGCAGGATCGAGGCGCAGACGGGCCGCGCTATCGCCATCGTCGCGGACATGCAGGGTCCGAAGCTGCGCGTGGGCGAGATGGACTTTGAAGGTTCTGGGGGCTTGGAGCTGCGCTATGGCGACACGGTCCGCCTGCGGCGCGGCGACGAAAGCGACGGGACCGACATCGTCCACCCGCATGCCGAGCTGGAGCAGATACTCGAGCCGGGGCTGATCCTGAAATTCGACGACGGAAAGCTGCAGGTCACCATGGTGTCCGACACGGAAGCCCGCGTCGATGTTCCCGGCCTGCTCCAATCCCGCAAGGGCATCAACGTCGTGAACAAGGTGCTGCCGATGAGCGCCATGACGCCCAAGGACGAACGCGACATGCAGTTCGCCATGGACAACGGCGCGGACTGGATCGCGCTGTCCTTCGTGCAGACCGCCCGCGACGTGATGGATGCGCGCAAGGTCATCGACGCCCATCCCAAGGCGTCGGGCACGGGCATCATCGTGAAGATCGAAAAGCCATCCGCCGTGGAGGACCTGCACTCCATCCTGTCCATGGCCGACGCCGCCATGGTCGCGCGCGGCGATCTGGGCGTGGAACTGCCGCTGGAACGCGTGCCGGTGGTGCAGCGCCAGATCATCCGCAAGGGCCGCGAGCTCGGCAAGCCGGTCATCGTCGCCACGCACATGCTGGAGTCCATGATCGACGCACCGACGCCCACGCGCGCCGAAGCCTCCGATGTCGCCACTGCCATCTACCAGGGCGCGGATGCGGTGATGCTGAGCGCGGAAACGGCGGTCGGCCGCCATCCCGCCACGGCCGTGGCCATCATGGACCGCATCATCACGGCGGCCGAAAGCGATCCGATCCTGTGGGAGTATTTCTACCAGACCGAGCTGCCGCATGAGGGCAGCGCGGAGGACGCCATCAGCCAGTCGGTCAAGACCATCGCCCGCACCATGGGTGCCAAGGCCGTGTTCGGTTACACCAAGTCCGGATCCACGGTTGCGCGCATTTCCCGCGAACGCCCGCCCTGCCGCATCATCGGGCTGACCCCGTCGCGCCGGGCTGCGTCGCAAATGGCGCTGATATGGGGCGCGCATGCCGTGCTGACCGACGACCCGAGCGGGTTCGACGCCATGGCCGAACATGTGCAGACCCTCGCCCGGGATGTCGGGCTCGACACGGGCGACCGCATCCTGATCAGCGCCGGCGTGCCGTTCGGGGTTCCGGGCACGACCAACACGCTGAAGATCGACACGGTGGCGTAGGCGACAGCCCGTCCGACGCATGGCGCGTGCAAGGCCCCGGCCACGAGGGCCCACTTGTCTCGCCCGGATTGTAACAAACATCACTCGACTCGCGCGCGGGCGCTTCGCATAACGACGCCATGTCGGCGGCGCAGCAAATCAGGAATGGTCTCACTCTGGGCGTGGAGGAGGAGTATCTGCTCGTCCACCCGGAGACGGGCGAGGCGGCGAGCAACCCGCCGACCGCCTATTTCGAAGCCTGCAAGGCACGGCTCGGCGGGCGGGTCACGCCGGAATTCCTGCGTTGCCAGATCGAGATCGCGACGGGCATCTGCGCCACGGCGGGCGACGTGCGGCAGGAGCTGCTGGAACTGCGCGGTGTGCTGTCCGAGGAGGCCAGGGCGCATGATCTCGCACTCATGGCCGCCTCCACCCACCCCTTCGCGCCGTGGTCGGACCAGAAGCCCACGCGCGGGGAGCGCTACGAGACGCTGTTCAACGACATGCAGGGCGCCATCCACCGCATGATGATCTGCGGCACCCATGTCCATGTCGGGCTGGAGCTGGAAGGCCTGCGCATCGATGTCATGAACCAGCTGCGCTATTTCCTGCCGCATCTGCTGGCGCTGTCCGCGTCGAGCCCGTTCTGGAACGGCCAGCGCATGGGCATGCACGCCTACCGCCTGTCGGTTTTCGACGGCATGCCGCGCACGGGCATTCCGGACGTGATCAATAGCTGGCACGACTACACCCAGCTGGGCCGCGTGCTGGTGGAGGCGGGCGTGATCGAGGACACGACCAAGATCTGGTGGGACATCCGGCCATCGGACAAGTTCCCGACGCTGGAAATGCGCGTCTGCGACGTCTGCACGACGGTGGAGGACGCGGTCTGCATCGCCGCCATCTACCAGTGCCTGACCCGTCAGGTCCTGCGGCTGCGGGTGGAGAACAAGGCGTGGCGGCTCTTCCCGGCCTTCCTGATCGAGCAGAATCGCTGGCTCGCCCAGCGCATGGGCGCGACCGGAGAGCTGATCGATTTCGGCCGCGGCGACACGGTCGCCTTTGCCGGTCTTGTGGAGGAGTTGATCGACATGCTGGCGGAGGACGCCGACGCGCTGGGCTGCACGGCTGAGCTGGAGCACGCGCGCACCATCGTGCGGCGCGGCACGTCCTCGCAACGACAGATCGAGACCTATGAGCGCGCGCTGGAAGGCGGCGCGTCCAATGAGGACGCATTGCGCGACGTCGTGCAGATGCTGGTGCGGGAAACCGTCAGCGGCGTCTGAGGCAGGCCGGTGGCTGCGACGCTTGGCAGGTCTGTAGAGATGGCAGGTCTGGGGAGGTGGCGTTCCCGGAGCGGGTCTGGGTAAGCTCCGGAAACGCCGTAGCGGGGCGAGCGTCCCCACATCGACGCCAGCCTCGCTATCTCGTGAGACGGCTAGAGCTTGGCGCCGACCGAGAACTTGAAGTTCCGGCCGGGGAGCGGCGCGCTCTCCTTCAGGAAGCTGCTGTGCTGGCGCGCTTCCTCATTCGTCACATTGTCCACACCGAATCGGAACGTGATCCGGTCGTCGAAGCTGTAGGCGGCGGACAGGTTCAGCATGGTGAACCCTTCCGTCGGTTCCTCGAACGTCGCGACCTTGTCCTGATCGTCCGCCCATTCCACTTCGGCCCGCAGGAAGATGCGGTCGGTCGCCGCTTCCACGCCGCCCAGCAGTGACAGGGGCGGGATGCGCGGCAGGTTGCCGTCCGACGTGGTCGCGCGGACATATTCTGCCAGGCCGTCCACGCCCAAGGACCACTTGTCGCCGGTGTAGAGCTGCTGCTCGACCTGCGCCTCCAGCCCGTAGAACTCCGCATCGGCTCCGGTGAAGCGGAACACGTCGAGACCGTCCTCCTCCTCGCCCGTGGCGCGCTCGAAGATGTAGTCATTGTAGTCGGTGTAGAACGCGTTGACCGTGATGCCGTGCCCGCCCTCGCGGTGACGGACGGCCACTTCCACGCCGGTCGCGGTTTCCTTGTCGAGATCGGGATTGCCGATCTCGAACTGCTCGGTCGCGAGGTGCGGACCGTTGGAGAACAGCTCTTCCGTGGACGGTGCGCGCTCTGTCCTGAAGACCGTGCCGCCAATGCGCACGGCGTCTGACACGTGGTAGTCCGCACCGCCCGACAGGCTGATGGTGGTGAAGCGCTCGTCCTCGCCGCCATTGGTGTCTTCCTGGTCGGTCCGCTCGATGCGTGCCGCGCCCTCCATGTGCAGATCGCCCATGTCGAACTCGTTGAAGCTGTAAAGCGCGATCTGCTTGGTCTCGGTTGGCGGAACAAACGCCTCCTCGCCGACGGCCGCGAAGTCGCGGCGCCTCACTTGCACGCCGTGGGCGGCAGTCCACGCACCACGCGCGCGCTGGATCAGCTCGACGCGGCCCTCCACGCCCTCATTGGTGAAGACCGTGCCGACCTCGCCGGGGCCCTCGAACTCGGTGTGTTCATAATCGGCATAGCCGCCAAAGAATTGCAGCCGCTCGAAGATGCCGTCCATCTCGACGGCCGCATTGATGTCGAGGCGGGTCTGGTCGAGATCGATGAAGACGTTCTCTTCTTCCTCTTCCTCCTCCTCGTCGTGCTCCTCGCCTTCCTCGTGCTCTTCCTCTTCCTCCTCATGGCCGTGGCCACCGGGGACGCCGTAGGTGGTTTCGAACTTGGACAGCGCCACGCCGAAATGGCCGCGCTCGCCGATGAAGGAGCCGCCGATCGTGCCGGA
>JAHDEU010000061.1 GCA_020628635.1 Hellea sp.
GCAAATCGACCTTCCTTGCCGCCGTGACGGCCGCCACGCCGAAGCAGGCGGACTATCCCTTCACCACGCTGCACCCGCATCTGGGTGTCGTCGATCTCGGCCCGAGCGAGCGCTTCGTGCTGGCCGATCTGCCCGGGCTTATCGAGGGCGCGGCGGACGGCGCTGGGCTGGGCCACCAATTCCTCGGACATGTCGAGCGCTGCGCGGCTATCCTGCATCTCGTGGACTGCCTCGCCGACGACCCTGCGGAGAACTACCGCGTCATCCGAGGCGAGCTTGAAGCCTATGGCGCGGACCTGCTCGACAAGCCGGAAGTCGTGGCGCTGACCAAGGTCGAGGCGGCGGACTCCGACACACTCGCGACCGTCAAAGCCGAGGTCGAGGCGGAATGCGGGCAGACCGTTTTCCTCGTCAGCTCGGTCGCGCGCCAGGGCCTGAAGCCATTGCTTTCAGAGGTTTACGGTCATGTCTCCAAGCGCCGCAAGGTGGAGCAGGCCCCAGAGGCCGAGCCCGATGCGGCGTGGTCGCCCATCTGATCCGTGGTGGACTTCGCCGCATACCACACGGTCGTGTTGAAGATCGGCTCCAGCCTGCTGGTCGAGCGCGGGGAACTGCGCCGCGCCTGGCTGACGCGGCTTTGCGCGGATGTCGCGGACTTGCGCGAATCGGGCGCAAAGGTCGTGCTGGTGTCGAGCGGGGCGGTCGCGCTGGGCGCGCAGACGCTGGGACTGAAGCGTAAAGGCCTGCGGCTGGAGCAGAAGCAGGCCTGCGCGGCGGTCGGGCAGTCGCGGCTCACGCGCGGCTATGACGACGCGCTGGCCGCCTTCGGCCTGCAATCCGCGCAGGCGCTGCTGACGCTCGAAGATACGGAGGACCGCCAGCGCTACGTCAATGCGCGCAACACGCTGGACACGCTGCTCGGCATGGGCGTCGTGCCGATCGTGAACGAGAATGACACGGTCGCCACGGACGAGATCCGCTATGGTGACAATGACCGGCTCGCCGCGCGCACGGCGCAGATGGTGGGCGCGGACCTGCTGGTGCTGCTGTCCGACATAGACGGGCTCTACACGGCGGACCCGCGCGGCGATGCGGGCGCGGAGCATATCGCGGTGGTGGACGACCTGACCGACCGCCACCTCGCCATGGGTACGGGCGCGGATGCGGACGGCGTCGGCAGCGGCGGCATGGCGACCAAGCTGCTCGCCGCGCGCATGGCGACCGAAGCGGGATGCGACATGGTCATCGCGGATGGACGCGCGGACAGCCCCCTGCAGCGGCTCGGCGCGGGTGCGCGGCACACGCTGTTCAAGGCGGCGGAAGGCGACATGTCCTCGCGCGGGCGCTGGATCGCAGGCCGGCTGTCCCTGCCCGGCACGCTGCAGATCGACGGCGGCGCGGTGGACGCGCTGGGCTGCGGGCGTAGTCTGCTAGCCGTCGGGGTCAGCGCAGTGGACGGCGCATTCGCCAAGGGCGATCTGGTGCGCATTGTCGGGCCGGACGGTGACGAAGTCGCGCGCGGGCTGTCGCGTCATGACAGCGACGCGCTTGCGCAGCTCTGCGGGCGCGGCAAAGACGAGCTCGACACGCCCGGCGACGCCGTGGTCGTCCACAGAGACAACATGGTGAACCGATGAGCCTGCACCCCGCATCCTTCTCCACACTGGAGGACTACATGTCGGAAGTCGGCCAAGCCGCCCGCGCGGCGGCGCGCGTGCTGGCGACGGTCAGCCCGCAGCAGAAGCGCACCGCCCTGCTCGCTGTCGCATCCGTCATTCGCGCGTCGGCCGAGTCGATCGAGGCCGCCAACGCAAAGGACGTCGAAGGCGCAACCGAGCGCGGCCTGTCCGCCGCCATGATCGACCGTCTGCTGCTGACGCCAGACCGGATCGAAGGCGTGGCGCGCAGCGTGGAAGCCATTGCGGACCAGGCCGATCCGGTCGGCGGCGTGATCGAGGAGTGGGAGCAGCCCAACGGCCTGCGCTTCCGCAAGGTTTCTGTCCCCATCGGCGTCATCGGCATGATCTATGAGAGCCGCCCGAACGTGACCGTGGACGCGGCCGCGTTGTGTATCCGGTCAGGCAATGCCGTCATACTGCGCGGCGGCTCGGAGGCCGTGCACTCAAACCGCGCCTTCATGGCCGCGATCCATGACGGCCTGCGCGCGGGCGACTTGCCTGAAGCGGCCGTGCAGCTGCTCGGAACGCAGGACCGGGACGCCGTCGGCATGATGTTGCGCGGGCTGGAGGGCAGCGTCGACATGATCATCCCGCGCGGGGGCAAGGGGTTGGTCGCGCGCGTGCAGCAGGATGCGCGCGTGCCCGTTCTCGCTCATCTGGACGGGCTCAACCACACTTACGTCCATGCCAGCGCCGATCTCGACATGGCGGTGGACGTCGTCGCGAACGCCAAGATGCGCCGGACCGGCGTGTGCGGCGCGACGGAAACCGTGCTGGTGGACAAGGTTGTGGCCGCGAAGTTCATCCCGCAACTCGTTGAAAGGCTTGGCGCGCTGGGCTGCGAATTGCGCGGTGATGTGGCCAGCCGCGCGCTGGATGCACGCATCAACCGGGCGACCGAGACCGACTTTGCGACGGAACATTCCGCGCCGATCCTGAACCTCGCTATCGTCTCAGGCATGAACGACGCCCTCGCCCATATCGCGCGCTACGGCTCCGGCCACACCGATGCGATCATCGCGACCGACGAGGCCGCCGCCGCCCGTTTTCTCGCCGGAGTGGACAGCGCCATCGTGCTGCATAACGCCTCGACCCAGTTTGCAGACGGCGGGGAGTTCGGTTTCGGGGCGGAGATCGGAATCGCCACGGGCCGCCTCCACGCGCGCGGTCCTGTCGGCGCGCAGCACCTGACGACGTTCAAATACAACGTGACCGGCGACGGGACGGTGCGTCCTTGATCATTCGGCACGGACCCGCCGTCGGCCTGTTCGGCGGGTCGTTCAACCCCGCCCATGCCGGCCATGTCCATGTCGCGAAAGCGGGACTGCGAGAGCTGCAGCTGGATCAGGTCTGGTGGCTCGTCAGTCCGCAGAACCCGCTCAAGCCCGCGCAACCGCCGGCAGTGGAACGTGCAAGAACCATCGCATTTCTCAGCCTGCCTCGCGCCATGCGGGTGAGCCATGTCGAGAGCGAACTGGGCACGCGCTACACGGTCGATCTGCTGCGCGCGCTCCGCACGCGCCATCCGCAGACGCGGTTCGTTCTGATGATCGGCGCGGACAATCTCTCCCAAATGCCGCTCTGGCGAGAGTGGCAGGCCATCACCCAGCTCGTGCCCATCGCCGTCATCGCCCGGCCCGGCTCGACCATCCGTTCGCGGCTCGGCCAGGCGGCGCGGCAACTCGCCGAGCACCGCATTCCCGAACACCAGGCGCACCGGCTCAAAAACTGCGATCCACCTGCGTGGAGCTATCTCACCCTGCCGCTGAATAAGCTAAGCAGCTCTGCCATACGCGCGGCGCGATAGCCGAATCCTGCGCGGCATGTTAAACACGGCGCAAACAACCACCGGAGAACGACCCTGTCCGAAACAGCAACATTGACCAAGGCCGAAGCGCAAACCCTGCAGACGGACGCCGCAGCGCTGTCGCAATATGTGCGCGACGTGCTGTCGGAGAACTCCGCGCAGGACATTCTCGAGATCGACATTCGGGGCAAGTCGTCGGTCGCTGACTACATGGTCGTCGCGTCGGGCCGGTCCAACCGCCATGTCGGCGCGCTGTCGGATTACGTGCTGCGCTCGCTCAAGGCGGCCGGGTTCAAGGACATTGGCACGGAAGGCCAGGACGGCAAGGACTGGGTGCTGATCGATGCCGGCGATGTCGTGCTGCATATCTTCCGCCCCGAAGTCCGCGTCTTCTACAATCTCGAGAAGATCTGGTCGGTGCCCCTGCCCGAAAGCCTGCAGCACGTCGCCGAGGAAGCGCCCGCCGAGTCCGACTAGTGCGCCTGATTCTGCGCGCTTCTGGTGCCATGCGGAACGGCCCGGAGCGCGAGATGGTGGACGACTATATCCGCCGCGCCGACCAGATGGCGCGCGGTGTCGGCTTTCACGGCGTGGAAGAGCAGGTCGTCGACATCGCCAAATGCCGCGACCGGGCGGAGGAGACGGACAAGATCGTGGCCGTGCCGGACGGCGCGGCAGTGTTCGTTCTGGACGAGTGCGGCAAAGCCCTGACCTCCCGCCAGATCGCCCGCACGCTCGGCGACTTGCGCGACAGCGGAACGAGCGCGGCGGTGCTGCTTATCGGCGGCGCAGACGGGTTCGAGCCGTCCCGGATACCCCGCGGCGCGCGCAAGATCTCCTTTGGTGCGCAGACCTGGCCGCACAAGCTGGTGCGCGTCATGGCGGCGGAGCAGATCTACCGCGCGCTCTCGATCCATGCGGGCTCGCCCTATCATCGGGACTAGGCCTCTCGCCAGCAGCCTCTCACCGTTGACGGACGCAGCGCTCATGCCAAAGGGAGCAATCATGCGCGCCCTCCTCGCCATAATCACCGCCGCCCTGCTCTGCGCCCCGGTGCATGCACAGGACGCCGAGCAGCTGGAGTCCCTCACCCGCGCGGAAGCCGAAGCCCGCGCCAACCAGAAAGAGATCGATGCTCGCCGCAAGCGCGTCACGCGGGAACTGCGCAGCCTGCGCGACGAACTGTCAAAAGCCACGCGCGAAACGCTGGCCTTCGAGCGCGAGGGCAAGCGGCTGGAGAACGAGGTCGCCGAGATCGAGGCCAAGCTGTCAGACCTGGAAGCGGACTTGTCCGACAACCGCGCCCGCACCCAGGACCTGCTCGCCGCCTTGCAGCGGCTGCAGATCGCGCCCGCCCCGGCCATCGCAGCCGACCCCGACGACGCCGTGGCGAGCGCGCAGGCGGCACTGCTGATCGACACGCTGTCAAACGAGCTGCAGCGCCGCGCCGACCGCCTGCGCCGCCTGACAGAGCAGCTGCGCGCCACGCGCGAGGACGCGGCGGCGCGAAGGCTGGAGCTCGACGCCAATGCGGGCGAGCTGGTCCGCAAGCGCGAACGCACGCGCGCGCTGGTGGCGGAAAAGGAAGCCCTGCGCGCGACCATCGAAACGCAAGCCGACAAGGCCGCCGCCGAAGTCGCGCGGCTGGCGGCCGAGAGCGCGAACCTGCGCGAGCTGATCGAGCGTTTGCAGGCTCCGCCCGTCGCGGCCATCCCACGCGTCAAGCCGACCGCCCCGCCGCCGCCCGTCAACTTGCCCGACGGCACCGCGCCCTTTGCTGATGCCAAGGGCGCACTGGTCAAGCCCGTCAGCGGCCGGATGGTGCGCGGCTTCGGGCGCGGCGAAAACGGCCAGACCTATGCCGCGCCGGCCGATGGCCAGGTCGTGGCGCCCTATGCAGGCCGTGTCGAATTCGCCGGTCCGTTCCGCAATTACGGCCGCGTCGTTATTTTGAACATGGACGACGGCTACTTCCTGCTGTTGACAGGGCTGGGCCAGACCTATGTCGCGACGAATGAGACCATCGCGCGCGGCGACCCGCTGGGGCAGATGCCCGGCGGCGCGGACGGCTCGCTCTATCTCGAACTGCGAAAGGACGGGCGGACCATCGATCCGAAGCCGTGGTTGGGGTGAGTCTTACAAAGGCGTTAGGCCGCGGGGGAAACACAGCGAATTGACTGGTAAGGTTTGGTCGGACCCTCTAGCTTGGAGGTCCGGTCATGTGGGGCGTGGGCTTCGCAGGGCTATGAGTGCGAAGGAAGACTGCCCATGAAATACGCTCTGCCCATCCTTGGATCGGTCGCGGCCATCGGCCTGTTCGCCTTCACCACCGCCAACCAGGCCGCGCTGGCCGTGGAAAAGCCAAGCTATTCCGACACATTCGAGCAGCTCGATCTGTTCGCCGACGTGCTGGCCCGTGTGCGTTCCGACTATGTGGTGGAAACAGAGGACGGCGCGCTGATCGAGGATGCCATCAACGGCATGCTGCAATCGCTCGATCCGCACAGCTCCTACGTCAATCCGGACGAATTCCGCAGCATGCAGGTCAACACGTCCGGCCGCTATACCGGCGTGGGCATGGAGGTCACGCAGGACGAGGGCTACGTCAAAGTGGTCGCGCCCATCGACGGCTCCCCGGCCGCCGAAGCCGGCATCCAGCCCGGCGACTACATCACCGAGATCGAGGGCGAGACCGTGCTGGGCCTGACCCTGACCGAGGCCGTCAACAAGATCCGCGGCAAGGAAGGCGAAGCCGTCACCATCACCGTGGCGCGCAAGGATGCGGAGCCGACCGACTACACGCTGGTGCGCCGCACGGTGAACCGCGAAGTGGTGAGCTACGACGTCAAGGACGGCGTGCCCTATATCCGCATCTCCCAGTTCACGGAAAAGGCGAACTCGGGGCTGGAAGGCGCGATCACGGAACTGAAGCGCCAGCTGGGCACCGAGCTGCCGGGCGTCGTGCTGGATCTGCGGGTCAATCCGGGCGGGCTGCTCGACCAGTCGGTCAAGGTGTCCTCGGCCTTTCTCGACGGTGGTGACGTCGTGTCCACGCGCGGGCGAGACGGTGCCGATGTGGAGCGCTACCAGGCCGAAGCGGGCCAGCTGCTCAGCGGCGTCCCGGTTGTCGTGCTGATCGACGAGGCGTCGGCCTCGGCGTCGGAAATCGTGGCGGGCGCGATTCAGGACCGCGGGCGCGGCATCGTGCTCGGCATGACCAGTTTCGGCAAGGGTTCCGTCCAATCGCTCATCCCCTTGCGCGGCGGCCGTGACGGCGCGCTGAAGCTGACGACGCAGCGCTACTACACGCCGTCGGGCCGCAGCATTCAGGGCACGGGCATCGACCCGGACATCTTCGTGGCCTCCGCGCCGGAGGACACGAACGCTCGCCGCCGCCGCAGGGAAAGCGACCTGCCAAACTCCATCGAAAACGAGACCGAAGATGCCGGGGATGAGGTCGAGATCGAGGTGGTCTATCCACCGGAAGGCTTCGACATCCAGGACGACTTCCAGCTCAAGAAAGCCATCGAACTGATCAAGTCCGGCAATTACGACACGCGCCTCGCCGAGTTGGCCAACTAGCGTGAACCGCGCAAAGCTGATTGCGGGCGCAGCGGCGCTGACCCTCTGCACGGCCGGCATCGTGCTGGCGGCAGGCGAGCCCGAGCCCGATCCTCCGTCCTATGACAAGCTGGAGCTGATGGCCGACGTCATCGCGCTGGTGGAGGCGGAATATGTCGAGCCGGTGGAGACCAAGGCGCTTATCGAGGGCGCGCTGGACGGCGCGCTGTCGCGGCTGGACCCGCACTCCGGCTATCTGCCGCCCGTGCGATTTGACGAGCAGCAGAAGGCTGCGCGCCGCGAATATGGCGGGCTCGGCATCGAGGTCACCATGGAAGGCGGGCTGGTCAAGGTGAACTACGCCATCGAGGACGGCCCGGCCTATGCGGCAGGCATCCGGCCCGGCGACTTCATCACGGCGGTCGAGGGCAAATCGGTCCTGGGCAAGGATCTGGACGCCGCCGTGCAGGGCATGCGCGGCCTGGCCGGCGATCCCGTCGTGGTCACCGTGCTGTCGCCCGACCAGACATCGCGCGAGGTCACAGTCGTGCGCCAGCAGGTGCGCGGCCGCGCCGTGCGTCACCGCGTCGAGCAAGGCTTGGGCTATGTCTTCATCGACACGTTCAACAACGACAAGCTGACCGACGATCTGACCAAGGCGCTGGCCTCGCTGGAGGCAGACCTCGGCGGGACCATTCCCGGCCTCATCATCGACCTGCGCGGCAATCGCGGCGGGCTTCTGACGCAATCGGTGTCCGTTTCCAGCCTGTTCCTCGACAGCGGCGAAGTGCTCTCCGTGCGCGGGCGCGAACCGCAGGACACGGAGCGCTACCACGCCGATGAGGGCGAGCTGTATCCGGACGTGCCCATAGTCGTGATCATGTCGCCGGGCTCGGCCTCGGCTGCCGAGATCGTGGCGGGCGCGATACAGGATCGCGGCCGCGGCGTGGTCATCGGTCGCCGCTCCTTCGGCAAGGGCTCCGTACAATCCGTCATCCCGCTGCCCGGCAACAAGGGCGCGCTGCGTATGACGACGCAGCGCTACTACACCCCGTCGGGCAAGAGCATCCAGGGGCGCGGCATCATGCCGGACCTGCTGGTCGCCAACATCGAGGACGAGGGCAAGATCCGCAAACGCTTCCGCGAGGACAGCCTGCCCAATGCGCTCGGCAATGATGACGACAGCGACTATGAGGAACGCTATGAGGACGTGCTCTACGCGCCGGAGACGTTCCCCGAGGACGAGGATTTTCAGCTCCGCAAGGCGGTCGAGATACTGAAGACGTCGCAATATCAGCGCCTGCTCGACGCCCAATCCGAACTCGACTAGCGCGCCCCTTTGGCCCAAAGGCGGGGCATGGCGTCACCGACTCCCACATTGCGACGACGGCAGCCCCTGCGCCTGCCCAAGCGCCGCTGGCATGTGCTTGGAGCCGCCGCCCTGTTGAGCGCATTGCTCGTGGTTCCCGCTGCTCTAGTCGGCGCAGTCGGCAACGCGGAGGA
This sequence comes from Hellea sp., assembly GCA_020628635.1. Lineage (GTDB taxonomy): Bacteria > Pseudomonadota > Alphaproteobacteria > Caulobacterales > Maricaulaceae > Litorimonas. Next base: position 8,551 of record JAHDEU010000061.1, read on the forward strand.
TGCGGTCCCCGGCGGCACGGTCAACGTCGCGGCCATCGACCCGGCCACCCTGCCCTCCCCGCTCGATGCGCCCAATAGCGACCTCCCCGATCTGCTGGGCGAGGAGGTGCTGATGGGCGACAACCCGACGCTGGCCTTGCTGGAAGAGGACACGGACGCACTCGGCAATCCGATCGGCGAGAAACCCGCCGCGCCCGACATATCGAAACGGCTGAATGTGCCCGCGCGTGCCTCCGCGCTCGACTCCAGCCTCACCCGTGACAGCGCCTTCGGACCCATTCCGGGACCGGATGCGCGGGGCCGCACGGCGCTCGACCACTACCGCCGTCCGGTGCGCCTGCAGCAGGGGCGCAAGCCCGTTTCCGTCATTGTCGGCGGGCTGGGCCTGAATGGCACGCTGACGCGCCGCGCCATCGACGAGCTACCCGCTGACGTCACCTTGTCGTTCGCCGCCCACGCGCCCGGCCTGCAGGACTGGATCGATAGCGCGCGCGCTGCCGGGCACGAAGTGCTGCTGGAAGTCCCGATGGAGTCCGCCACATTCGAGGACAGCGAGCCCGGCGCGAACCGCACCTTGCGCGCGGACGCCACGATCGAAGCCAATCGCCGCAACCTGCACAGCGTGCTGTCCCGCGCGCAGGGCTATG
>JAHDEU010000062.1 GCA_020628635.1 Hellea sp.
ACCGCGGACCCCCTGATTACAAATCAGGTGCTCTACCAGCTGAGCTATAGGGGCGCTCTGGGTAGCGGGGCGGGCATTAGTCTCGGATCAGGGGATATGCAAGCGCTGAGGGCTTATGCCTTTCATGCGCTGCAGCTCGCCGCGGCATTCGAGCTCCAGCTTGACGGTGGTGACGTGCCAGCCGAGCGAGCCGAGGTCGCGGGCATCCGCGTCCGACAGGCGGTCCGAGACGGCGGCGGGCAGGGCGGAGAAGGGCAGGCCGCCGGATCCGGCGGATGCGACGGCGTCGAGTATGGCGGAGCGCACGGTGTCGAACTTCCAGAGGGGCACGTTGGTGACGCCGTCGCGGCCCTTGGCCGGCGTGCGGCAGGGGACTTTGGGCGTCACGGTGCGGTTGGAGACGTCTGTCATGCGGGCGGAATAGCGCATGGCCCGCCCTCCGGCCAAGAGCCCTCACGGCGCAGCCTGTCCGAGCGGCCTGCAAGGTCGGGGTCTGTCGGTTCGGCCGTTGGGGCCTGTGTCGCGGCGGGGCGAAGGGCGACCACACGTCGGCGCGCGGCAAGCACGCCGCGCGCAATCGCGGCTTGCGTGCCGGCATGTGACGCGCGACAGGCGGTCGGGCATGCCACCGCTCACACCCCATCCGAATGCCCGGGCGTATCGCCTGCCCGACGTGTGGGCCTATTTGCGCCGCCCGCGTTTCACCGCGCAACGCGAGGCATTGGACGCGGCGGCGCTGGCCCATCTGATCCTGCTGGTGGGCGCGACGGTTCTCGGAGTCATCATACTGACGCCGCTGATCGGCGGGATCGTCATCGGCGTGATGGGCGAACTGCCGGACAATTCCGTGGCCAATATCGACACGCAGACCCTGCTGCTGCTGGGCATGGTGATCGCGCCGCTCTGGGAGGAGCTGGCCTACCGGTCCTGGCTGGGCGGGCCGCGGTCCGTTCTGATCGGGCTGCCCGCGCTGGCAGCGGTGAGCGCAGGATTGGCAGCGGTCGCCTCGCCACTGTCCTCCTTTGCAACGCTGGTGATGATGGCGGTTCTGGGCATGCTGATCTTCCAGCTTGCCCTGCGCGTTTTTTCCGCGGGCGAGGCGAGCCTGGCCGGCCTGCGCCGCCGGAGCTTTCCATTGGTGTTCTGGGGGAGCGCGTTGCTCTTCGGCATGCTGCACCTCGCCAATTACGACGGCGGGTTGAGCCATCCCGTGCTGCTGCTGGCCGTGCTGCCGCAATTCCTGATCGGCGCGCTGCTGGGCTATGTGCGCATGCGCTTCGGCCTGCTCGCGGCGATGGGGTTCCACGCGGCCTATAACGGTGTGCTGATCGGGCTGATGGTGGTGCTGACGAACGTGGCGCCAGACGCGGCGGACGGCGCAGTGAAGGGCGCGGCGATGGCCTTGCGTGTCCTCTAACTCTTGCGGGGTCCGCGCGCCCTGCTAGAGGCGCGGCCATGTCCTCGCCACACCCCATCCTCATCACCAGCGCGCTGCCCTATATCAACGGCGTGAAGCATCTCGGCAATCTGGCGGGCTCCATGCTGCCGGCCGATGTCTATGCGCGCGCCATGCGGCTGCTGGGCCATGATGTGCTCTATATCTGTGCCACTGATGAGCACGGCACGCCGGCGGAACTCGCAGCCGCGGAAGCGGGCATGGAGGTGGCGGACTATTGCGATGCCATGCATGACGCCCAAGCCGAAGCGGGCGCGGCGTTCGACCTGTCCTATGACTGGTTCGGGCGCAGCAGCGGGGCGGCGACGGCCCGGATCACGCAGGAGTTTTCCGCCGCGCTGGAACGCGCCGGGCTGATCGAGGCGCGCACGTCCCGCCAAGTCTATTCCAATGCGGACGGCCGCTATCTGCCCGACCGCTATGTCGAGGGGACGTGTCCGAATTGCGGGTTCGAGTCCGCGCGGGGAGACCAGTGCGACAGCTGCGGCAAGCTGCTGGACCCTGTGGACCTGATCGATCCCTACAGCGCGGTGAGCGGGTCGAAGGATGTGGAGATCCGGGAAACAGAGCACCTCTATCTGAAGCAATCGGAGATGAGCGGGCGGTTGCGCGAATGGGTCGAGGCGCAGACGGACTGGCCCGCGCTGGCGAGCTCCATCGCGCTGAAGTGGCTGGACGAGGGGCTGCGCGACCGCTCGATCACGCGCGATCTCGACTGGGGCATTCCGGTGGTGGACGCGCACGGCAATCCGCGGCCCGGGTTTGAAGGCAAGGTATACTATGTCTGGTTCGATGCGCCCATCGCCTACATCGGCGCGACGCAGGACTGGGCAGCCCACCAAAAAGAAAAAGGGACGGGCGGCGACTGGGAGCACTGGTGGAAAGTCGGAGACGGCGACACGACGAAATATGTCCAGTTCATGGGCAAGGACAATGTCGCCTTCCACACGCTCTCCTTCCCCACGACGATCATGGGCGTGAACAGCGAGACGGACGGCGCGCCGTGGCGGCTGGTCGACACGCTCAAGGCGTTCAACTGGGTGACGTGGTATGGCGGGAAGTTCTCGACCAGCTCGAGACGCGGCGTGTTCATGGATCAGGCCATCGATCTCGCACCAAGCGACGCCTGGCGCTGGCACCTCATGGCCAATGCGCCGGAGAGCTCGGACGCGGCGTTCACCTGGGAGGAATTCCAGGCGAGCGTGAACTCGGACCTCGCCAACGTGCTCGGCAATTTCGTCAACCGGATCACGAAATATGCGGGCTCCAAATTCGACGGGCGCGTGCCGGACGGCGGCGTGTCGGGCGGGCACGAGACCTGGATCATCGACGAGATTTCGCGGCGACTGCCGGTGATGATCGACCACTTCAACACGCGCGAGTTCAGAAAAGCGCTGGGCGAGATGCGCGCCATCTGGGCGGCGGGCAACGAATACCTGACCCGCGCCGCGCCCTGGACCCACTACAAGACGGATGTCGACCAGGCGGCGGTCGGCGTGCGCATGGGGCTCAACCTCGCCGCGCTCTACGGCATCATCTCCCAGCCCGTCATCCCGCGCGCGGCGGCGAGCATTCTCGACGCGCTCGGCATCCCCGAGAACCGACGCAGCTGGGATTTCGACGGCTGGGCCAATGCGCTGCCTGTGGGGCACACGATCAGCGCGCCCGACGTGTTGTTCTCCAAGATCGAGGACGCGCAAGTGGCCGAGTGGACCGAGAGGTTTGGTGGGGAAGCCGCCCAGGCCTCATGACACCCTTCAACGAAGCCATCGTCAAATGGATACGCCTCGGGTTCACCTTTTCGGGGCGCTCCACGCGCGCGGATTTCTGGTGGCCGCTGCTGCTGGTGGTCATCGTGCAGACCACGCTGCTGTCGCTGTTCGCCAGCGGCTCGGGCATGGTCTGGCTGGAGGCACTGGTCGAATGGTCGGAGGGCGGGTCCAACGATCTGGCGGAGCTCGACCTGCCGGAGCTGGGCGCGCTGTCGCGGTTCGCGGGCGTGTTCCTCGTCGTGTTCGGACTGCTGACCTTCTTCCCGAACCTCGCGGTCAGTTGGCGGCGCTTTCACGACCTTGGAAAGCCCGGCTGGTTCCACCTGCTTTTCCTGTTTGCGCGGGCCGTCCTGCCCTTCGCGGTGCTGGCCGAGCTCGTCTGGTTCATCGCGCCCGGAGAGCGGCGGGACAACCGTTACGGCCCGGACCCGCTGGACGCGCGGCCCGACGTCTTCGACTAGCCGGGAACGCGGTCATAGCCGCTGATCGGCACGCGCGGATGGGCGAGGGCGGACGCGATCAGCAGCAATATCCCAACAGCCGCCGCCCATCCGATTGCGGGCACTTCCGGCGTGCCGAGCAGGTGGCGCGCGGCGAGCCAGGCGAGGCCCCACACGGCGGGCAGCACATAGACCTTGTTGCACTGCGCGACTCGGCACACCCAGATGATCAGCCCCAGCGCGGCGGCGAGGATCAGCAGGCTCGATAGCAGATTGGCCTCTCCGCCCGCGAACACGTCATAGGCGATCGGCGTCCAGTTCAGGAACACGGCCAAGCTGCACCAGCCCGCGATCAGGCTGATCGGCCAATAGGTGGCAAGGCGCTCGGCCGCGGTGACGCTGTTGACATGGCGCGTCATGATGATCGTTGCCCGGATCAGGCAGGCGACGGCCGGGATGAAGACCAGCGCCGTGCCCCACTGCACGAGCGCTTCCGGCGCGAATGCCGTGATCAGCGACCAGCCGCAGATGAAGAAAAAGCCGCCTGCCGTCCACCAGCCGACGTCCCGGAACACCGCGCGCGGGCCGTTCTTGGGCAGGGCCTGCACCACACCGTAAGCGAGGCAGAGCACGAAGATCGGAAACCAGATGGAGAAGGCGGGACCGAGCGGGACCAGCCAGTTGGCAGAGCTGTCCGAGAACTCGGCCGGCGTGCGCGCGCCCTCCATGATGAACCCGATGGAGGACAGGATCCATATGCCCGGCGCGAGCACGAGGTTGAGCGATTGGCGAAAAATGTCGGACAGCGTGCGCGAGGTCATGCGGATGTTACGCTTGGGATGCGAAAACGTCCCGGCGCGCCCTCATTTTTTGCCGTCTCGCAATTTCTTTGCCCACCGTGCGCGACTCCTGTGCTAAGAGGGACGTCTTCCAACGGCCAAGAGGACCCTTATGCAAATCCAGATCGTCTCCAAGAACATCGATGTGTCGCCCGCCCTGCAGGAGCGGATATCCGACCGGTTGGAGGAGATGATGGACAAGTATATCCACCGCGAGGGCGACGCCCAGGTGTCGGTCGCGCGCGACGGCTCGGGCTTTCGCACCGTGGTCTCCATCCACCTGCCCAGCGGCGCGACGTTCGAGGGCTCGGGCGACGCGCAGGAGGCCTATCCGGCGTCGGACGAGGCGCTGGACCATGTGGAGAAGCGCCTGCGCCGATACAAGCGCCGCCTCAAGGACCACAGCCAGAAGGCCAAGGCCAAAGAGGCGCAGCTCTTCGTGCTGGAAAACCCCGCCGGGCCTGAGCCGGACGCCGAAGACGACACACAGGACGCGCCCGACCAGCCCATGGTGATTGCAGAGCGGACCGGGAAGGTCCGCACGCTGACCCCGGGCATGGCCGCGCTGGAGGTCGGGCTGGCCGATAGCGGCGTGGTGGTGTTCCACAACTCGCGTCACGGCGGGCTCAACGTGGTCTACAAGCGCCCGGACGGCCATATCGGCTGGATCGACCCGCAATAGGACTGGATCGCATCTTCGGATAACCGGCGGTGCGCGATTTTATCCCGGACAAGCGAGGCGCACGCGGCCTGCGGCCCGCTCTTGCGGTGCGAGCCGTGCGGGCCTATGCCGCGCCCCGGATAGGATGGGACGGCCGACCCAGGGGAAGGCGGTCGTGAACACCGGGCGCAGAGCGCGCTCAGACCAGAGACATTGTTATGACCGATAGCGCCCTGTTTCGCGCCGACACGATTGTGTGCGATCTCAAGCCCGACAGCGCCAAGCAGCTGTTCCAGGAAATCTCCAGCCGCCTGATGGCCGCGCACAATCTGGCCGAGCGCGGGATCAACTGCCGCGACATCGTGGCGGCCGCATCGGAACGCGAACGTCTCGGCTCCACCGGTGTCGGCAATGGCGTGGCCCTGCCGCATGCCCGGATCGAGGGCATAGACACGGTCGTCGCGGGGTTCGCCCGCCTGTCAGAGCCCATGGAGTTCGACGCGGTCGATGGCCGCCCGGTCGATCTGGTGTGCTTCCTGCTCGCCCCGGCGGACGCTGGCGGCGCCCACCTGCGCGCGCTCGCCCGCGTCTCGCGCCTGCTCCGCCGCCCCGAGCTCCGCGCCCGCCTGCGTGCTGCGCCGAGTGCCGAGGCGATCTACACGATACTGGCGGATCAGGCGGCGACAAAGGCGGCCTAGACGGGCGCGCGGGGGCGCGGCCAGTACGGGTTGTCCCCACCACTAGATCGCGCTCATTCGCTGGCGCTCACGATTACCTTTCGGTCACTGATAAAGTCGCAGGCACCACGCCCGCTCTGGCGCCCATCCCCACTGCCGCGAGATCGGGCCATGGGCAGGCCGTCGGAGCATTATCGGATCGTCCGGGGGACAATCTGCAGCGAAGGGTCGGCCTGAGGAGAAATCTTGTAAATACCCGCCTCTCGCCGGCTTGTTAGCCTGCCCCGGACTTGATCCGGGGGCTAGCCCATGGCCCGGTCGCGCGCGATGCGTCCACGGTGCCGGGGTGCGCCGCGGTTGCAGCGCTCAGCCGACAGCCGCCGCCGACACCCGATCTACCGGACCCGTTTCACCTTGAAGCGGCGTTTCTTGCCGTTGAGGCTCATCTTGAAGCCGCCGAAACCGCTGCGTTCGATGGTGGCGTAGGTGCCTGCGGGTGGGCGGCCTTCGTCGATGCGGGCGTCGGTCGTCGTTGTCTGCTCCCAGACCTGGCCGTTGCCCATGTAGAAGCGGCGCTTGACCGTGTCGAATGTGGTGACGCGGGCGACGGGCAGGCTGACCTCGTCGTCCTGCACCATGGCGACGGCTTCGGCCTCGCGTTCCTCTTCGAAGACGCGTCCGAAATTCTCGACCGTGTCTGGCGCCTTGTCGCCAATGCCGACGACGCGGCCCATGCGGCCGAGCAGGCCGGGCTTCTGGCGGGCGGGCGTGGCGACGGCCGGTGCGGGCGCGGCAATGGCGCTGTTCGTCAAAGGTCGGGTGACAGTCGGGCGCGACACGGTCGCGGGCGCAGAAAGCTCTTTGGCGGGCTGGCTTGCGCGAACACGCAGCACGGCGTCGAAACAGGCAAGGCGTTCGGCGTCATTGGCGATGGCGGCGCAGGCGTCGAGGCCGTCGGTCGCTTGCGCGGACGCCGCGCCGGGCAGGGCGAGCGCGGCGGCGGACAGGGTGAGAGCGGCTGCGCGGGCTGCGGCCCGGGTGGTGCAAGGGCGAACGGACATGGTGACCTCCTGAAATCCCCACCGCTATGCCAGCGATGGGGCGGTCGCGGCAAGGGCCGCTCTCAGCGTCCGGCCATGCGCACGCCCGGCGCAGGCGCGCCCTAGCGCAGGGTGGGCAGGTCGGCGCGCAGCTCCTGGCCCTGGCGCACGGCGCGGGCGCGGGCTTCGATCAGCGCGCGGGCTTCGGGCGAGCGCATCAGGGCGGACAGGGTTTCCAGATCGGATCCCATCTGCGCCGTGCCGGTGAACAGCTCCTCGAACAGCTCTTCCTGCGTCTTGGCGCGCGGGAAGGTCTTGAGGCGGACCTTGGAGTCAGGCTCGATCTCGGCGAGGCGTTTGGCGGCCGCGACCGCCGTGTCGAACCCGCCGAGCTCGTCCACCAGTCCGCGCTCGAGAGCTTGAGCACCTGTCCAGACGCGGCCTTCGGCAACGGCGATGACCTGCTCTCGGGTCATGTCGCGGCCCTCCGCGACCACGCCGACGAACTCGTTGTAGATGTCGTCCATCTCGCTCTGGTATTTCGCGGCCTGGGCTTCGGTGAAGGGCTCGTCGATATTGTAGACGCCCGCATAGTCGCCGCCGACGCGGATGCCTTCGAGATTGTAGCCCACCTTGGCGAATGTGTCCTCGAACGCGATCTTGCCGCCATACACGCCGATCGAGCCGGTGATGGTCTGGGGCAGGGCGACGATGTGGTCGGCCTTGGCGGACACATAGTAGCCGCCCGACGCCGCATATTGGCCCATGGACACGACAACTGGTTTTCCGGCGGCCTGCACGCGCTCGGCGGCTGCCATGATCTGATCCGAGGCGGCCGGGCTGCCGCCGGGCGAGCTGACGCGGAACACGACGGCGACGACGTCCTCGTCCTCCAGAGCGGCGTCGAGGCCGGCGGCCAGCGTTTCGCCGCCCATGTTCACGGCCGGGCTGAAGATCGAGCCGCCGCCGCTCTGGCCGGGCAGAATGGTGCCCTGTCCGCCGACGACCGCGATGACGGGCTCGCCGACATTCACGGCGGGCTTGTAGTCGGTGATCGGCTTGAAGACCGTGTCGTCATCGCCCGTCTTCTTGCGGATGTGCTCGCGCACCTCCTCCAGATAGCCGAGCTCGTCGATCAGCCCAGCGGCCTGCGCGGCCTCGGCGGAGTGGGGCGCCGCGCTCAGCAGGCCGAGCAGGGTCTGCAGCGGGATGCCGCGGTCTTCCGCGATGTTGGCCGTGACGCTGTCGAACAGGTCCTGGGTCAGCGACAGGCTGCTCTCGTAATGGGCGTCGGTGAAGCCGTCCTCCGTGTAGCTGTTCACGGCGGTCTTGTAGTCGCCGTGGCGGATGAATTGCGGCTTGGCGCCGATCTTCTCCATCACGCCGCCGAAGAATTCTGACTGGGAGTAGAGCCCGGCCGTGGACAGGGTCGTGGACGCCTGCATCCAGATCTCGTCGGATGCGCTGATCGCCTGGAAGGGCACGACGGAGGTGGAGTTGATGCCCTGCGCGTGGGTGATGACGAACTTGCCGCTCTCCTTGAACTCGATCAGGGCGAGGCGGAGCTCCTCCGCCGTGGCCGGTGCGAGGCCGGCCGACTCACCGCGGATGAACACGCCCTTGACGGAGTCGTCCGTGGCCGCGCGGTCCAGCGCGCGCACGATGTGGACGGCCGATTGCGGCGTTTCGCCGAACAGGGTCGGCGGCGTCGGGTGGTCGATCACGCCCTGGCGCAGATCGATGGAGAGCACGACCGGCTCGCTGGATTGCCCGCCTGCCCCGGCCGCCGCGCCCAGAGCGCCGATCAGCATGAAAAGCAGGATGATGAAGGCGAACAGCCCGACCACCACGCCCAGCACGGTGATGAAGAACAGCTTGGCGCCGCCCATGGGCTGGCGGCGCAAGGTCATGCCGTCGCTGGCCGGGAAGGCCGTGCTATTGGATGGGGGAGTCGCCGTGATGTCGGTCAAGAGAAAGCCCTGCAGTAGCGGCGCGCACGGGTTGTGAGGCCGTCGCGCACCTTATTGTTTTTCGATATGTGGCACCGATGGCACAGGCTGTAAAGGGGAGGGAGCGGTCGCGGCGCAGTTGGCGGGGAGACCGCGCGACAAACCCTCATGCACCGCACTGCACGAAAGGCGTTGCATTCTGCTCCGGGCGCTTTTAATGGCCGTGCTCGCAAGACGGGTGAGCGGCTCCAACCAAGCCGAACGCTATGCGTTTTGGGGTGTGGCCTAGTGGTAGGGCAACTGTTTTTGGTACAGTAGATCGCTGGTTCGAATCCAGCCACCCCAGCCACCCGTCTGCGT
>JAHDEU010000063.1 GCA_020628635.1 Hellea sp.
GATGGCTAAGCAGATCAACTCCTCCCCTCTGAGGGGAGGTGGCCGAGCGAAGCGATGGTCGGAGGGGTAGAGTCACTCTGGTCTAACGACTAGACACCTTACCCCTCCGTCACCCACTCGCTACGCTCGTGGCGACCCTCGCCGTCGGTCCGCTCCGCGGTCCTTTGGGTTCGACCCCTAAGAGGGGAGGAATTGATTGGTAGGGTCACTAAAATTTAAGATGACCCCATCTCGCCGACTTGATCGGCGAGCCCATGGCAGGACAATTGGCTATTGCATTGGTCGCGTGGCTCTGGGTCCGGCTAAACATGCCCTCGCTAACCAGCCCAAACACCGGTCCATGGGCTCGCCGATCAAGTCGGCGAGATGGGGCTTAGGGGAAAGGGTGCGGAGTCCCACCAACATCGTCCCCGGACTTGATCCGGGGCCTATTCGCATCGACGTCCGGCTGTTGACGAGAGTGCGTCATCAGCCAGACCCCAATGCGAATGGACCCCGGGTCGAGCCCGGGGACGGTGGTCAACGGGACCGGCTCACCAACCCCGGCCGCTCCGCCACGAACGCCTCCAGCGTCTCGAAAAACGCATCAATATCCGCAAACGCATTGTTCCCGTTGATCGTGACCAACCGAACGAAGGTATCGCCCCGGAACGACCCATATCCCACCAGCAGCTCCGCCTCCTCATACAGCGCGGTGCAGAGAGCTTCCGCCGCTATCCCCTTGTAATTGAAGCACACGGCCACCGTGTCATCGACGCTGTAGTCCGTGTAGTCGGGGTGAGCCCGCACATAGGCCCGCCCCCTATCGGCCAGCGCGAACTGGTGCTCCACGAACTCCGCCAGCCCCTTGGTCCCGACGCTCTTCCACAGCGTCCAGAACTTCAGCGCGTCGTTCCGGCGGCCGCATTGCAGCGAAGTCTTGCCCGGATTGTAGTCGTCTCCGTCGGTCTGGTAGAGATAGCTTGCATCGTTGGAAAAGGTCGTGTGCAGCGCGCGCGCATCGCGCACCATGATGAGCGAGGTGGACAGCGGCGTGCCGAGCATTTTGTGCGCGTTGAGCGTGAAGCTGTCGACGCGCTGCACGCCCTTGATCAGCGTCCGGTAGCGCTCGCTGAAGATCGCCGCGCCGCCGTAAGCGCCGTCGACATGCAGCCACAGGCCGAACTCCTCCGCAGCATTCGCGGCCGCATCCAGATCGTCATAGGCGCCGAGCACGGTCGTGCCCGACGTGCAGTTGATCAGCACCGGATGCAGCCCCGCCGCCTTGTCCGCGACGATGGCGTCTCGGAGCGCCGCCATGTCCATCGCGCCGCGGTCATCGGTCGCAATGTGCCGGACATTGTCGCGCCCGATGCCGCAAAAGGCCGCGTTCTTGGGCGTGCTGTAATGGCTCTCGACCGACGTGTAGACCGTCATCCCGCCGCTCATCCCGGCATGGCGCACGTCGGGCTTGGCCGCGTCGCGTGCCATCAGCATGCCCATGAAATTCGTCATCGATCCGCCCGGAGCCAGTGTGCCGCCGGAGCGTTCGTCCCAGCCGATCATGTCGCAGAGCGCTCGGATGAGCGTTTTCTCCACCGCGATCTGCGGACCCGCCGCCTTGTAGGTCGCCATGCTGTTGTTGAGCATGACGGAGAGCAGGTCGCCGAGCGTCGCGGTCGGCTGCCGTCCGCCGAAGAGTTGATTGAAGAAGGCCGGCGTCGCCGTGCGCGGCGTGGCGAGGACGAGGTCGGTGAGGGCGGTCTCCAGCGCATCCGCGCCGAGGCCGTCGTCGGACAGGGCGAGGTCGAGCCGCTCGCCGAGTTCGTCAACGGGCAGGAACGGCGCGACGGGCTCGCGTTCTTCGGCTTCGAGCAGGGCCGTCGCGATGCGGTTGAAGGTGTCGAGGGTGGCTTTCATGGACGGGGCTTTGGCGATGTTGGGTGAGGGGCGCAAGCTGCGGATGGACACAGCCCGGTCACCGCGCCCTACGTGCGAGGCCCCGGCCGCAAGGGCCGGGGACGAGCGTGTGCTCTCCAGTTCCCGGCCCCCGTGGCCGGGACCTTGCTCGGCTTTTCGCGATGGCTGCGGCGATACTCTTGCTTTGTCGTTGAGCAGGAGGGCTTTCGCAACGCGGTTGGGTTGCAGACCAAATAAGTCGGTCGCCTAACGTTAATGCGACCAGGCCCCGGATCAAGTCCGGGGACAATGTAGTCTAAGACAGGTGACGTCTCTCCCGTTTCTCATCCCCGAGCAGGCGGGGATCCAGCCATCGGTTAGTGGACTAGAGCGGACAGCGTGCAGCCTTGGAACCTGGATCCCCGCCTCCGCGGGGATGAGTGAAGAGAATGAGGAATAAGCCAAGCGCTCTCAAAGCACAGCACACGCCGCCTTCAGCCACACTTTCACCGCTCCGCTCACCTTCGGCGAAATCTCCTCCCATACCCGCGCGTGGTAGCGGTCCATGTAGTCGCGCTCGGCCCGGCTCAGCATGTCCACATCGATCAGGGCGCGGTGGATCGGCGCGAGGGTCAGGGTGTGGAAGCCAAGCATGTCGCGCTCGCCGCCGGGGATCGCCTCTGGCGCGGTGACATATTGCAGGTTCTCGATGCGGATACCGTATTCGCCGGTCTTGTAGTAGCCCGGCTCGTTGGACACGATCATGCCCGGCTCCAGCGCTACGGAATTCGGAGTCTTGCTGATGCGCTGCGGGCCCTCGTGGACGCCGAGGAAGACGCCGACGCCGTGGCCCGTGCCGTGGTCGTAATCCAGCCCCGCCGCCCAGAGCGGCGCGCGGGCGAGGGCGTCGAGATTGGACCCGGTCGTGCCTTCCGGGAAGCGCACCGTGGCCAGCGCGATATGACCCTGCAGCACCAGCGTGAAGCGCTCGCGCATTTCCTGCGTCGGCTCTCCGATCGGCACCGTGCGCGTGACGTCGGTGGTGCCGTCCACATATTGCGCACCGCTGTCGATCAGGAACAGCGTGCCGGGCGCGAGCGTCTGCACCGTGTCGGTGTTGACGCGGTAGTGCACGACGGCACCGTTGGAGCCCGCGCCCGAAATGCTCTCGAACGACAGGTCGCGCAGCTCTCCGGTCGCGCGGCGATAGCCTTCCAGCTGCACGGCGGCGTCGATCTCGTCATAGCGGCCGCTCTGCGCTTCGGTGTCGAGCCAGTGCAGGAACTCGATCAGCGCGGCGGCGTCGCGGCGGTGGGCGGCCTCGGTCCCGCGCAGCTCGGCCTGCGATTTCCGCGCCTTGGGCAGCGCCACCGGGTCGGGCTGCGCCAGCACGGTCGCGCCAGCGTCGGTCAGACTCTGCGAATGCCAGGCAGAACTCGTCGCCGGGTCCACAATGACCGTCTTGCCGATAAGCTGGCCCATGTCTGCGGGGAGCTCGCTCTCCTCGCGCACCGTCACGTCATTGCCCAGATGGCGGCGAAGATCGTCCGTGATCTTTTCGGGATCGGTGTAGAGCGTCACGCGGCCCTGGTCGTCGATCAGCGCATTGCCGAGCAGCAGCGGCGTGCAGCGCACATCCGAGCCGCGCAGGTTCAGCAGCCACGCCACGCTGGCAGGCGCGGTGATGACGGCGGCGTCGGCACCAGCATCGGCGATGATCTGCGCGATCTCGCCCCGCTTTTCCGCATGGGAGCGACCCGCCAGGCTGTCGGGCTGCACCGAGACCTTGCCGCGCGGCGGCTCCGGACGGTCGGTCCAGGCGGTATCGATCGGGTTGGTGTCGAGCGCGACCAGCGTGCCGCCCGCCGCGCGCACAGCCTTGCGAATGGCCGCGACGGCCCGCGGGGAGTGCAGCTTGGGATCATAGCCGATGCGCTCGCCCGGGCGCACATTCTCGCGCAGCCAGCTGGCCACGCCGTGCTCCAGCCGGGCGTAGTCGAACAGCTCGCCATCCACCTGCGCGCGAACCTGCAGCGTGTAGCGGCCATCGACGAACATGACCGCGCGATCGGTGAACACCGCCGCCGCGCCGGCCGAGCCGGTGAAGCCCGTCGCCCACATCAGCCGCTCATTGTGTGCGGGGAGGTACTCGTTGTTGTACTCGTCCTCATGCGGGATCAGCAGGCCGTCCAGCCCGGCTTCCGCCAGCGCGGCCCGCAGGACTGGCACGTTGTCGCGCCCCATTTGCGGTCCGCCGACCACGTCGAATGTCTGTATCGTGTCTTGTCTACCCATGCCCGCGCCATACGCGCTGGGGCCGGGCGGGGGAAGCGGTCTCTAACGTTACTGAGTTGCTAACGGTTCATTGCAAATCTGCATGGCTGGAGCCCTGTCGCGGTTGTTCTTTAATGTGGCCGAACTCCATACATGCCCGTCGTCCAAGCGGCGGACCCGCTATCCTGCCTTGTCCGCCCACACGATAAGAAGAAAGAAAACCATGTCCTATCAATTCGATACGACCCAGTTGCGCAACGCCGTTGCCGCGAAACCCCAGGCCATCGCCCCTTCGGCACGCCTGCTGTCCCGCCGCAACGCCCGTCAGGCACGCCGCCTGATCCGCGCGATCTAGGTCTCCCCAGACATAGCGACTCAAGCCCGGCCCGGTTCTACCGGTTGCCGGGCTTTTTCATTTCCGGGCGAGGAGGGACGTCCAGCCATCGACGGAGGGTTGCGGCTCGACCTTCAGGCCCTGCGCGCGGAAGGCCTCGGCCACCCATTCCGTCTGATTGTCGAGAATGCCGGCGAGCACGGCCCGGCCGCCGGGCGCGATGGCCGCCGCAATCTCCGCCGCCATGCCGCGCAGCGGGCCTGCCATGATGTTGGCGAGAACGAGGTCGAAACGCTTGCCCGACAGCGCGTCGGTGTCGAAGCCGTCCGCCTGTACGCAATCGAAAGACACGCCGTTCGCGTCTGCGGTGCGCTCCGCAACCTCCACCGCGTCCGCGTCGATGTCGGTCGCGAGCACTTGCGCATCCGGCCATATCCTCAGCGCGGCAATGGCGAGAAGGCCGGTGCCCGTGCCGAGGTCGAGCACGGTCTTCGGCGCGAACCCGCCCGCTTCCAATCCGTCGATCATTGCCAGGCAGGCCAGCGTCGTGCCGTGATGGCCCGTGCCGAAGGCGAGGCCCGCATCGACCAGTATCGGGAACTCCGCATCATCCGGCGCGGCGTCGTGGCTGCCATGCACGGCGAATCGGCCCGCGCGGATGACGGGCAGGCCGGACTGGCTGAGGCTGACCCAATCCTCGTCGGGCAGGGCGGAGACGGTGGCCTCGATCCCGTTAGGCAGTGTCCTGCGCGCGGCCTCCGCCGTTGCCTCGTCCGCATAGAGCGCCTGCACCTGCACATGGTCCGGACCGTCATCGAAGACGGAGACGGACAGAGCATCGGCCAGCTCCGCGAAGCCGAGGGCCTCTGCGATGTCGTAGCCGCGGTCTTTGGTGGCGCGCACATCCAGCGCCCATTTCGCAGCCTCGTCCATGCTCATTTCCCTCGCGCCCGGGTGGGCGTGCTGATGCGGCAGTCGGCATAGGCGACTGTCTTGCCATTCGCGCCGCACAGGATGAACTCCATCACTTCGGGCTGCTCGACATGGCCATTATGGGCGAAGAGCGGGTCCACGAAACCGTTGACGAAGGGGATGAGCGGGCTGGCGAATTCCACCCGCATGTCGGTGATGTTGAAGCCGAGCGCATCCACGATCCGCGCCCGCGCCGCCGGGTCGTCCGGCAGGCTGCCCGCCGACTGGGCGTAGAGCTGCTCGTAGAAGGGCACCAACTCATAGGTCAGGAAGTCGTTGATCTCTGAAAAGGCGATGATGGTCGGCCGCTCGCCCTCGTCATAGTCGGAGCGCCGGAACGGCTCGCCATCCGTCAGGTCCGACAGGCCCAGCAGCGGCAGCTGGTTGGCCAGCATGTAGAGCTGCGTGCCCTCGATCATCGCGTCATGCACATTGCTGAGCCCGTCCGTCATGTGGCCGCGCATGACATCGAATGCGATCTTGGAGCCGAGCGACTCGGCGACGAATGCAAACGGGTCGATGTCGAAATCCGTCGACGACGCCCGGTCGCAGGCAGCGCGGTAGTTCACTTGCGGCCCCTGATCGGTCAGCGCGTAGCCATTGGCGTCCAGAGCGGCTGCGCACATCGCGCCACTGATGGCCTGGCGGATGTCTTCTCCCGCCGGTCCCAGATAGAGCACGGCGTCGGAAAAGCCGAAATTGACCAGCTCGTCCTTCAGGTCGCGATTGACGCTGCGGCGCAGCAGGGGCGCGCCCATGGTGGAACTGCCCCGGTCCTGCCCCAGATGCGGAAGCTGCAGGCTCGTCCAGAAAATCTCGTCCCAGAAGACGCGGTAGATGACGTATTCGAGGTCCTTGCGCACGCGGAGCACTTGGCGGTCCATGCAGACCAGCCGGTCCAAGCTCAGCTCGCTGCCCAGCACGGTGGTGAAACGACGCGCCGTCGGCTGCGTGATGAAGAGGTGGTTGCGCAGCGCGATGTCCTCATTGTCCTCGTCGCGGCCGCAGACATTGCTGACGGTCTTCTCCTGCGTCTCCAACCCATAGGCGTTGGCGATGCCCTGGATGAAATTGTTGGCCAGCGGCTCGGCGTCCTCCGTCTCGATGGCGCCGATGCCGTGCAGGAACATGATGTTGACGCGCTGGGTGGCCGTGCGCGGCGCGCGGCTGGCGAGCGCTTCGAGGCCGTCGAACTGGCCTTGGCCGGACTGGGTGGAGGCGAGCGAGTTGATTTCCAGCACGCGAAATTTGGTCGAGGCGCAGCCGCCGAGAATGACGGATAACAGCAGGGTAAGCAGCCAGCGCATTATGAGCCTATACGTCGGCGGCCTTCACCACGAAACCGTCCAGCACCTTCTTTTCGCCTGCCTTGTCAAACAAAACCGTGAGCTTGGTGCCGTCGGCCGACTGCACGTCGCCATAGCCGAACTTCTGGTGGAAGACGCGCTCGCCGGCCTTGTAGTTGGAGGCCTTGCCCTTGGCGGGGCGGCGCACGGCGTGGCCCTCGATTTCCTTGGGTTCGCGGCCGAAGCTCTTGTCGCGGTTGGCCTGGTAGCGCTTCCAGCCGGGCGAAGCGCGGCCCTCGCTCTGCGCGCGGGCGAAACTGCGGCCGAAGTCTTCCTGCACGCGGTCCACGATCAGGGACGGGTTGTACTGGTTGGCCTCGGACTCGACATCGACATGCTGGATCGGCAGCTCGTCGATGAAGCGGGACGGCAGCGCGCTCTGCCAGGAGCCATAGATCTGACGGTTGGCGGCGAAGTAGATCTTCGCCATCTCGCGCGCGCGGGTGATCCCGACATAGGCGAGGCGGCGTTCCTCCTCCAGCCCCGCCATGCCCGCTTCGTCCAGCGCGCGCTGGCTCGGAAACGTGCCTTCCTCCCAGCCGGGTAGGAAGACCAGCGGAAACTCCAGCCCCTTGGCGGAGTGCAGCGTCATCAGGCTGACCTCCTCCTCGGACGGGCCGGACTCCACGTCGAGCACGAGGCTGACATGCTCCAGATAGGCGTCGAGCGTTTCGAACTCGCCCATGGCGTTGATGAGTTCCTTGAGGTTTTCGAGCCGGCCCTGGCTCTTGGCGTCCTTGTTGTCGCGCCACATCTGGGTGTAGCCGCTCTCGTCCAATATGCGCTCGGCCATTTCGGTGTGGCGAACATTGGCGGCATCAGTTCGCCAGCGGTCGAGATCCATGATGAATGCCCGCAAAGCCGAGCGCGCGCGGCCGCGTATCTCGTCCGTGCGGATCAGCTTGCGGGTCGCGGTCTCCAGCGAGACGTTCAGCGCCCGCGCCGCCTCTTGCAGCTTGCGCACGGTCGTTGCGCCGATGCCGCGCTTGGGCACATTGACGATGCGTTCAAACGCGAGGTCGTCGGTCTCCGAGCGGAGCGTGCGCATATAGGCGTGGGCGTCGCGGATTTCCTGCCGTTCGAAGAAGCGCGGTCCGCCGATAACGCGGTAGGGCAGGCCCAGCTGGATGAAGCGTTCCTCGAAATTGCGCATCTGGCGCGACGCACGCACGAGGATGGCGACATCGTTGTAGGAGCGGCCCTTGGCTTTCCAGTTCTCGATCTCGGAGCTGATGATGCGCGCTTCGGCCGGGCCGTCCCACACGCCGGTGACGCTGACCTTGTGTCCGCCTTCGTCCTCGGTCCAGAGCGTCTTGCCGAGCCGGTCCTTGTTCGCCGCGATCAGGCCGGACGCCGCGCCGAGGATGTGCTCGGTCGAGCGGTAGTTGCGTTCCAGCCGGATGACCTTGGCACCCGGAAAGTCGGTCTCGAAGCGCAGGATGTTGTCCACCTCCGCCCCGCGCCAGCCATAGATCGACTGGTCGTCATCGCCGACGCAACAGACATTGTTCGAGCCCTGGGCCAGCAGGCGCAGCCAGAGATACTGCGCGACGTTCGTGTCCTGATACTCGTCGACTAGTAAGTAGCGGAACTTGTCGTGATAGGACTTCAGCACGTCCGGGTTCTGCTGGAAGATGGTGATGTTGTGCAGCAGCAGGTCGCCGAAGTCGCAGGCGTTGAGGACCTTCAGCCTGTCCTGATAGGTCTTGTAGATCTCCACGCCCTTGCCGTCGGCGAAACTGAACCCGTCATCGGCCGACAGCTTCTCCGGCGTCAGCCCCTTGTTCTTCCAGCCGTCGATCAGCGAGGCCATGAATCGCGCGGTCCAGCGTTTGGAGTCGATGCCCGCCGCCTCGATCACCTGCTTGAGCAGGCGGATCTGATCATCCGTATCGAGAATGGTGTAGCTCGACTTGAGGCCCACCAGTTCCGCATGGATGCGCAGTATCTTCGCCGCGATGGAGTGAAAGGTGCCGAGCCAGGGCAGCCCTTCGACCGCGCCGCCGATCGTCTGTCCGACCCGCTCGCGCATTTCCCGCGCGGCCTTGTTGGTGAACGTCACCGACAAAATCTGCGACGGCCAGGCGAGACGAAGGTTGAGAATGTGCGCCAGCCGCGTCGTCAGCACGCGCGTCTTGCCCGTGCCCGCACCGGCCAGCACCAGCAGCGGGCCTTCGGTGGTCAGCACCGCCTCGCGCTGTTCGGGATTTAGCCCCTCAAGATAATCCGCCTCGGGCTGACGCTCCGGCCGCACCATGGCGCGCTGGCTGATGGAGCCTGCGCGCGGGGCCGCCGGGGCAGGGACGAATGATTCGGGGCGGGACATC
>JAHDEU010000064.1 GCA_020628635.1 Hellea sp.
ATAGGTATAGGTCTCGCCGCCCTCGAGCGGGTATTTGAAGTGCCAGAAATGGCCGTCCACATCGCGGTTCTCGACTTCGAGGTCTGAAATCGCCGTCTGGAAATGCGGGTCCCAGTTCACCAGCCGCTTGTCGCGGTAGATCAGCCCCTTGTTGTAGAGATCGACAAAGGCCTTAGTGACGGCCTCGGCCATCTTGTCGTTGTCGTCCTCGCGGTCGCCCAGCGTGAACTTGGAACGCGACCAGTCGGCCGAGCTGCCGAGGCGCCGCAACTGTTCGAGGATGATGCCGCCGCTCTCGCGCTTCCAGTCCCAGACATGCTCCACGAATTCGTCGCGACCCATGCCCGACCGGGGCTTGCCCTCGGCTGCGAGCTTTCGCTCCACCACCATCTGCGTGGCGATGCCGGCATGGTCCATTCCGGGCTGCCACAGCACGTCATAGCCGCGCATGCGGTGGAAGCGGGCGAGAATGTCCTGGATCGTGTTGTTGAGCGCATGGCCCATGTGGAGGCTGCCCGTCACATTGGGCGGCGGGATGCAGACGGAGAATGGCGGCTTGGCCGGGTCCATCTCCGGCTTGAAACAGCCCGCCTCTTCCCACGCGGCGTAGAGGCGCTGTTCCGCCTCCTTGGGATCAAAATGCTTCGGCAATTCGGTCATGGTCGCTCAAACAAAAGAGCCCGCCCCAAGCTGGAGCGGGCAATATCTGCCCCGCCACTAACGCAGCGGGATAGCCTTGTGAAGATGCGGGCTGTGCACCCGCGCCGGGGCTACTTCCCGGTCGAGATGCGCTTGACTTCTTTCGCCACGGCGCGCTCCACAATGCCCTTGAGATTGGCGTCGAGCCATTCCTTGAGCATGGGCTTGAGCGCTTCGGAGACAAGGTCGCCAATGCGCGGACCGCGCTCGGAATAGACAGCCTTTTCTTCCACCACCTGGTTGAGCTCGGCAAAGGCGCTCATGGTCGCTTCTTCGGTGACTTCGTCGAGGATGGCCTCGGAACGGACGGCTCTCGGCATGGGGGTCTCCATAGGGGTTGGGTCTGGTGTGGGTTCGGATTGAATGACGGGTTCGGACGCGACAGGCTCAACAGCGTCGACTGCGAGTGCTGGGGGCTCCGGCTCGGCAGCAATCGGCGCGACCGGCTCAGGCTCAGGCGCGAGCACGGCTCCGCCCGCAAGCGCGGCGCCGGCCACGGCAGCACTGGCGAGAACCGCGGGCGCAGGGGCCTGGGCGGCGTCAGCGTGAGCCTCAGCAGAAGCCGCGATGTCGGCGAGCGACGGAACGGGATCGGCGGGCGCGGCAACCGCGACGGGCTCCGGCTCGATGACGGTGTCCAATTCGGCCACCGGCTCGGGCTCTGGAATATCCAGTGGCTGGGCGTCGATCTCGTCCTCCAGCGTCATGTTCAATATGTCGTCCAGCACGTCTGTCTGTGCGGGCGCGGCCTCTGGCTCGGGCGCAAGCTCGACCGTCTCGGCCTGGTCCTCATCGGTGAGGTCTTCCATCAACGACTTGACGAGATCGAGATCCTCGCTCTCCGCGATGTGCGGCACCTGTGCGGCGTCCATGCCAGGCGCGTCGTCCTCGATCAGGTCCAGACCCTCCAGGTCTAAGAGCTGGTCGAGCGGATCGCCATCAGGCTCGGCAAGCGCCTCAGCTTCCAGCAATTCGGCAGCCGGGTCGAACACCGTTTCGGGCTCGGCCGGCATCGCTTCCGCCGCATCGTCCCCGACCATGTCCAGATCGGCGAGCAATTCGTCCATGAGCCCGACCATGTCGTCATCCGACGTCGCGGCGACTTCGGCCACGCGGGACGGCTTGGCGGGCACCGGTTCGGCGAGCATGTCGGCGGCAGCTGTCGCGCCCAGGGCCTGGATGGGGTCCAGTTCCAGCGCGGGCTCGTCCGGGATGACGGGGATTTCCAGATCCATGACGTCGTCGAGCGCCTCCACAGGAGCGTCTTCCACAGCGGCCGCCGCGGGCGCTTCCGCCTCCAGCGGTTCCAAGTCACCCAGCAGCGCGTCGATGTCGAACGGGTCGTCGGACGGCTGCACGGTCTCTAATACGGGCGCGTCAGATACCATGTCGGGCACCATATCGGTCACCACATCGGAGGGTCCGTCCAGCGGCACGGGATCGACATCGTCGGCGATGATCTTGCGGATGGAAGCGAGGATGTCTTCCATGCTCGGCTCGGCCTCGCCCATCTCGACGACGCTGTCCTGCTCGGCCTGTCCGGGTGTCTGTTCCGACATATTCGTGTTCCCGCTCCCCCTATGACCTCCGCGAATGGAGCCCAGAACGTCGCAGCCGTGACCGCTAGTGAGATTTGGTTAAGGGAACCCTCCACCGTTGTCCAGAAGCGCAGGCGCACAATCCACGGGGGATTCGGACGATGGCGCGTCCGCCCGTTAAACCCGTTTATCGCCCGCCCTCGAAGTCGCGCAGGGGCTCGGGCAGGGTTTCGACCGTACCGGGCTGCCGCGGCGCGCGGCGCAGGATCGGCGCAGGCTGGTCCGGCAGGTCCAGCTCGATCACATCGTCGACATCGCCGAGCCTTGCGCCCTGTCCGGGGAACGGGTCGGTGTCGATCACGGGGTCCGGCTGGTCGATGCGCGGATCATAGGCCGGGGTCTGGCCCGTGACGAAGTCCACGCCCTCTTTCGCGACATTGCCGACTTCGAGCAATCCACGGCCCAGCGCTTCCGCGCGTTCGTCCAGCTCGATGGCGCGCGCGCCGTCGATGATCGCGCCGACCGGCTCCACCACGATGTTGTCCAGCTGCGGCACGATCTTCTGCACCGCTTCGGGCACCAGCGTGTCGACTGCCTTCTCATAGCCGTCATAGGCGACGTTCTCGAGATAGGCCTGATGGTCATACTGCTCCAACGGCAGGGCGATCCCGTCCGCGTCGAACACGCCGATGACGGACAGCAGCTGGAACACAGCGCTGTCGAAATTGCGCTCCGCATTGACCAGCGTCAGCCGCGCATTGAGCACTTCCTGCTCCGCGTTCAGCACGTCGAGCTGTGTGCGCGTGCCGACCGTCTGCTCCAGGCTGACACCCTCGAATGCGATATCGGCCGACTCGACCTGCCTTTGCGAGGTCCGCACCACTTCGCGCGCGGCCTGCATCTGTGCCCAGATCTGCGCGACCGTCTGGTCCACGGCGCGTTCCGTGTCGCGCGTCTCGAACGACAACCGCGTCTTGGCATGCTTGGCCTGGCGCACGCGCGACTTGTTCAGCCCGCCGGAGAATATCGGCACGTTGACGCGCGCGGTGAGCGCCGCCTGGTCCGACTGGTCCACGCCGAGCAGCTGTTCGCGCGACCCGGACAGCGTGCCGTTCAGGCTCAGGCTCGGACGGCTGGCCGACTTGGCGACGTCGATCGCGGCGGCTCCGGCCTTTTCGTTGTAATAGGCCGAGAGCAATTGCGGGTTGTTGTCGCGCGCGAGCCGCATCGCCTCCTGCAGGTTCATGGGCAGGGCGAAGTTCGGCACCTCGGCCAGCGTCGTGGCGGGCCGCCCGACGAGCCGTTCGAACAGCGCGCGGCTGACATCGAGCTGCGCATTGGCCTGGGCCAGCCCGGCCTCCGACGCGGCAAGGCGCGATTCCGATTGCGCGATGTCGGTGCGCGTCCCCTCGCCCACCTCGAAGCGGTCATTGGCGGCTGTCAGCTGGCGCTGCAGCACGCGCACATTGTTGCGGCGGATCTCCGCCGTCTGCTGGTCGCGAAGCACATCGACATAGGCATTGGCGGCGGACAGGAATATCTGGTTCTCGGCATTTTCGAGCCCGGCGCGGGCGGCCAGAATGCCCGCCTTGGCCTGGCGTTTAAGCGCCTTGACGCGGCCGCCCTGATAGAGGGGCTGAACGACATTGATCTGCCCCGCATAGGGCGTGCCGTCCGTCCAGCCGCCGCCGGGCGGGGCGAAGAAACTGCCCGGGCTCTCCGGCGTGCGCAGATTGGTATAGCTGGCTTCCGCACCGGCCGACACATTGAGCCGCCCTTGGGCGCGGGCCTGCACCCAGTTCTCGTCCACTTCGCGCAGGCGGGCGCGTTCGGCCTGAAGGCGTGGATTGTCGGAATAGACCGATGCCAGGGCGGATTGCAGCGTTTCATTGGCGCCGATGTAACTGCCGCTCTCGCTCACGGTCTGCGCCGAGGCGGGCGCTGCGAGCAGCATTGCCGAGCCGAGCAGAAGCGTATGGAGAGCGGAGCGGGTCAAGCCACCTACAGCGCAAAGGCGGGTTGGGGCGCGAAGCCGGGCAGGAAGGGCGCATGGGCGTCGAACTCGACGCGGTCGCCCACGGCATCGCCGGATTTGGTGAACACGGTCGCGCGGCCGATGGGGCCGTCCTTGACGATCACGGCAAGGCGGCCGTTGTTGGCGAGCTGGGCGAACCAGCTCTCCGGCACGCTGGACACCGCGCCGTTGACGATGATCACGTCGAATGGGCCATGCTCGGACGCGCCGCGTTTCAGGTCGCCCTTGACCACGGCCGCGTTCAGCACGCCCGCATCCGTCAGCAGGTCCGTGGCGCGGTTGACCGCCTCGTCCTCTGTTTCCAGCCCGACCACCGTGTCGGCGATCTGGGACAGGATGGCGGTGGAGTAGCCGCGCGCACACGCGATATCGAGCACGACCTCGTTGCGGCGGATATCGGCGGATTGCACCAGCTTGGCGAAGTCGCGCGGGCGCAGCAGCACCCGGCCGTCGCCGTAATCGACCACGGCATCGGCATAGGCGAGCGGGGCCTGGTTCTGCGGCACGAACCGTTCGCGGGCCGTGCGGCGAAAGGCGGCCAAGAGGTTCAGGTCGGTCACGTCGGCCGTGCGGATCTGGCATTCCACCATGGTTTCGCGCGCATCGGCATAATCGAAAGTCGGCATGGGCGTGTGTCCTTCTCCTGATCCTGCAAAGGCCGGACGAGCGGCACGGTGACGCGGACACTCCCGACGCGGGAGGGTCTTGACGATGGTTCGCAGGACGCCGCGCCTCTAGCGCCGTCCCACACCCACCGCAACGCCGTAGCACCGCACCCCTTACCGCTCCGATACACATCAGCGTTAACGAAATTCGCGCATGGGCGGCATGTGCGTTGCGCCCAGAAATCCGTTGCCACCCGACCACCGCCCGCGCTATTGGCGCGCTTCGCGACGGTACCATGGCGGAGTGGTTACGCACTGGATTGCAAATCCAGCCACCCCGGTTCGATTCCGGGTGGTACCTCGCAACCATCGGTTTGCTTCGCCCCATGGGCGTCTGCCGCGAAGCGGCAAGCAAACCGGCCCGGCAGGGCGGCGGCGCACAGCGCCGCGTTTGTAACGATCTTGCAGACATCGCAGTGAGATGGGCCGGCTAACGCCGGGCTTCTCTACATTGTTTCCCTCCACCACGATTGAGGCGCCGTCAGGGGGAGTTGGCAGCAACCTGCGCCAGCAGGTCGATGGCGGAGGGGGCTCTCACGTTGAACTCGGGTCTATCTCGACAGAGCCCCCTCCGCCCTACGGGCACCTCCCCCTGAAGGGGGAGGAAACCGATCCGCGTAGCCAAGTCAGCCTATCCCTTCCCCGAGCAGGGGAAGGTGGGCTTGCGAAGCGCAGCGAGTTATTGACGGAGGGGGAGGTGTGACGACGTGAGAGATGGAGTGACTCTACCCCTCCGACCCTGCCTTCGGCGCGTCCCTCGCCGTCGGTCCGCTTCGCGGCCCTTAGGGCTCGACCCTAAGAGGGGAGGAGTTAAGGTAGAGGTCTCCGAACTCAACAACACTCCCCTCTCGCCGGTCAAGTCGGCGAGAGGGGCATTTGTTTGAACGAAGCGGAGCCACGTCGCATCATACGCCACAGGCACAGCCCCGCCCTTTCTCCCACCGCCCCCTTCCCCCGCCCCGCCCACACCGCTAGACCCGATCCATGGTCCCTGCCCTCCTCTCCATCCTGCTCGGCTACCTCCTCGGCTCCGTGCCCTTCGGCCTCATTCTGAACCGCTTGTCCGGCGGGCCGGACCTGCGCTCGATCGGGTCCGGCTCCATCGGCGCGACGAATGTGTTGCGGACGGGAAACAAGGGGATCGCGCTGCTGACCGTGCTGCTGGACGGGCTCAAGGGGGCAGTCGCGGGGTGGATCGCGCTGTCGCTGTTCGGCGCGCCGATGCAATTCGTGGCGGCCGCGGCGGCGCTGTTCGGGCACTGCTTTCCGGTTTGGCTGCGCTTTCGCGGCGGCAAGGGTGTGGCGACATTCTTCGGATCGCTCTTCGGCTTGGTCTGGCCGCTGGGGCTGGTGGCGGCCGCGACCTGGCTGCTGGTGGCTTTCACCACGCGCTACAGCTCCGCGGCGGGGCTGAGCGCGGCGGCCTTCACCACGGCGGTGTCGCTGCTGTTCTACCCGCTGCCGGTAAAGCTCATGCTGCTGGCCATGACCGCGCTGATCGTGTTCCGGCACAAGGACAACATCCTGCGCCTGAAGTCCGGGACCGAGTCCAAGATAGGGAGCAAGTCTTGAGCGCACCGCGCGAGCTGTCCTTCGCTGAACGCCG
This sequence comes from Hellea sp., assembly GCA_020628635.1. Taxonomy (GTDB): domain Bacteria; phylum Pseudomonadota; class Alphaproteobacteria; order Caulobacterales; family Maricaulaceae; genus Litorimonas. Next base: position 6,544 of record JAHDEU010000064.1, read on the forward strand.
CGACTGGCTCCGTCTCTACCGCACGCAGACCGTGGGCCCGGTCGCCTTCTGGGGGCTGTTGCGACGTTACGGTTCGGCGCGGCGGGCGCTGGCGGAACTTCCCTCCATCATCCGGCGCAGGGACGTCCGGCCGCCGACAACAGAGCAGGTCGAAGCCGAAATGGACGCGTCCGAACAGGCCGGCGTGCGCATCATCTGCGCGGTGGAGCCGGACTACCCGGAGCTGCTGCGCGCGCTCGATCCCGCGCCGCCTCTGATCTCCGTCTGGGGGCGCGTCGCGCTGATGAGCCAGCCCTGCGTCGCCATTGTCGGCTCTCGAAACTGCTCCGCCCTGGGAGAGCGGTTCGCCGGTCAGCTGGCGAGAGAGCTCGGCGAGGCGGGCGCGGTGGTAGTGTCGGGCCTCGCGCGCGGCATCGATGCGAGCGCCCACGCCGCCGCGCTGGACACCGGCACGATCGGCGTGCTGGGCGGCGGCGTGGACCATATCTATCCGCGCTCCAATCACGACCTGCACCTGGAGATGCGAGAGCGCGGCCTGCTGGTATCCGAGAGCCCGCTCGGTTACCGCGCCACCGCCCGCGACTTCCCGCGCCGCAACCGGCTGATCTCCGGCCTGTCCTTGGGCGTCGTCGTCGTGGAAGCGGCGGAGCGTTCCGGCACGCTGATCACGGCGCGGTATGCGCTGGAACAGAACCGCGAAGTCATGGCCGCGCCGGGCAGCCCGCTCGACCCACGCACCAAGGGCTGCAACCGCCTCATCCGCGAAGGCGCGGCGCTGGTGGAGAATGCGCGCGACGTCATGGACGCCATTGCGGGCGGCGCGCGGCAGGGCGAGATGTTCGACCCGGAGGAGAGCTATCGCGGCCCCGTCTTCGACGCGGACGCCAGCGAACGCGACATAGCGCGGGCGCGCGACGCCCTGCTGCGCGCGGCGTCGTTCTCGCCGACCAGCCGCGACGATCTGTTCCGCAGCGCCGGAATCCCCTACGCCGTGGCGGCGGCAGCCTTGCTGGAGATGGAGCTCAACGCGGAGCTGCTGGTGGACGCGGCCGGACGCGTCAGCCGATCCGCTTAGGCGGGCGGGTCGAGCTGCGTCACGGCCAGTGTCATGAGCGCCGACGCTTCGGGCCGCTCAGCACGAATGGCGAGGGCTGCGAGCTGCCGGGCATGGTCGGCGATGTAGTCGATAAGATCGTCCTGTGACAGCCGTGGAGACGCTGCCAGGAAGGCTTCGTCCAGCTCCCGCGCGTCGTGTTTCCCGTTCGACATGACTCACCCTCCCGCGCGGAGCCGTGGACACGTGAGTCCATAGGATCATTCGATCAAAGGCAGAGGTTCCCAGCCCGCGCGTGGCAGCCGTTAGCATAACGCAAAATTTCATACAACACGTGTAAGTTGCGAAACGCCCCGCCCTTTCGTCTGGCGGGTGAGTCTGTGACCGGCTCGTCGGCTGCGCTGGGTGTCGCGCTCCGATTGACAGCCGCGCGCCGCCGTCCCACATGGCGCGCCGCACTCCGGCCCTGCCTCCCGCAGGTCCGGCTCCCCCGGAGACACCATGAACCTCGTCGTCGTCGAATCGCCTGCCAAGGCCAAGACCATCGAAAAATATCTCGGCCGCGGCTACAAGGTGCTGGCCAGTTTCGGCCATGTCCGCGACCTGCCGTCCAAGGACGGCTCCGTCGATCCGGACAAGGATTTCGCGATGAGCTGGAGCGTGGACACGCGGTCGCGCAAGCGCATCAAGGACATCGAGGACGCGCTGAAGAAGTCCGACAAGCTCATCCTCGCGACCGACCCGGACAGAGAAGGCGAGGCGATCTCCTGGCACTTGCTGGAAGTGCTGAACAAGAAGAAGCTGCTCAAGGATGTGCCGATCGAGCGGGTCGTCTTCAACGCCATTACCAAGAGCAGCGTGCTGGACGCCATCGAGAACCCGCGCGAACTCGACCAGGAGCTGGTGGATGCCTATCTGGCCCGCCGCGCGCTGGACTATCTCGTCGGCTTCACCCTGTCTCCCGTGCTGTGGCGCAAGCTGCCGGGTGCGCGTTCGGCGGGGCGTGTGCAGTCCGTCGCGCTGCGCCTCATCTCCGAACGCGAGACCGAGATCGAGCAGTTCAACCCGCGGGAGTACTGGTCGGTGACCGCCGACATGGAGACCGCGTCTGGGGCCTTCAACGCTGCCCTCGTCCGCCTCGACGGCGAGAAGCTCGACAAGTTCAGCCTCAACAATGAGGAGAAGGCCCGCGACGCCGAGGCCAAGGTCAAGGCCGCCTCGCTGTCCATCGCATCGGTCGAGGCCAAGCCTGTCACCCGAAACCCGCAGCCGCCCTTCACCACCTCCACCCTGCAGCAGGAGGCCTCCGGCAAGCTCGGCTTTTCCGCCACACGCACCATGCAGACCGCGCAGAAGCTCTATGAGGGCATCAATATCGGCTCCGAGACCGTCGGGCTGATCACCTATATG
>JAHDEU010000065.1 GCA_020628635.1 Hellea sp.
AATTCGCGCGTGCTGATCAGCGGTGCGTCCGGCACGGGCAAGGAGCTGATCGCGCGCCTGATCCACCGCCACAGCGCGCGTGCGGGAGGTCCTTTCCGCGCTGTCAACGCGGCCTCCATGGTGCCGGAGCGCGTGGAGGCCGAGCTGTTCGGGACCGAGGAGAGCGGCGGCGTGGTCAAGTCCGGCCTGCTGGAGCGTGCTCATAACGGCACGCTATATCTGGACGAGGTCGCGGACATGCCGCTGGAAACGCAGGGCAAGCTGCTGCGCCTGCTGGTGGAGCAGCGCTTCCAGCGCCTCGGCGGACAGGACGATGTGCAGGTCGATGTGCGCGTGATCACGTCCAGCTCGCGCGACCTCATGGAGCAGGTCGGGCTGGGTAGGTTCCGCGAAGACCTCTACCACCGCCTCAACGTCATGCCGCTCGAAGCGCCGTCATTGTCGGAACGCCGTGACGACATTCCCGCGCTGGTCGATCACTTCATCACCCAGCTCGCGGGCTCCACAGGGCTGCCCGCGCGCACGATCGGCCAGGACGCCATGGCCGCGCTGCAGGCCCATGACTGGCCGGGCAATGTGCGCCAGCTGCGCAACAATGTGGAGCGGCTGCTGATCCTCGCGACAGGCGACGCCAGCCAGCCGATCACGCTGTCCACCCTGCCGCCGGAAGTCTCCGTGGTGAGGGGCGGCGGCTCGGAGCAGAGCAGCGAACGCATGATCGGCATGCCGCTGCGCGACGCGCGCGAGCATTTCGAGCGGGAGTATCTCCAGGCGCAGATCGACCGGTTCGGCGGCAATATCTCGCGCACCGCTGCCTTCGTCGGCATGGAGCGTTCCGCCTTGCATAGGAAGCTCAAGTCGCTAGGCTTGAACACCAGTAGCGGGTAGCTCCGCCGTCACTGAGCTGAGGGCCACATGCGAGTGATTATCTGCGGCGCCGGGCGCGTCGGCTACGGCCTCGCCTCGCGCCTCGCCATCGAGAACAACACCGTCACGGTTGTCGACACCAATCCCGATCTGATCCGAAACATCACGACAGATCTCGATGTGCGCGGCGTCATAGGCCACGGCTCGCACCCGGACGTGCTCGTTCGGGCGGGCATCGAGAATACCGACATGATCATTGCCGTGACCTATGCGGACGAGGTCAACATGGTCGCCTGCCAGATCGCGCATTCTCTGTTCGACGTGCCGACCAAGGTCGCGCGGGTGCGCGCGCAGAGCTATCTCATGGCGCGCTACAACGATCTCTACTCGCGCGAGAACATGCCGATCGACATCATCATCTCGCCGGAAGTCGAGATCGGCAAGGCGATCCTGCGCCGGCTGTCGACGCCGGGCGCGTTCAATGTCGTGCCTTTCGGCGACGGCGCCGTGCAATTCCTCGGCGTGCGCATTGGCGAGGACTGCCCGATCATCGAAACGCCCATCCGGCAGATCCCGGACCTGTTCACGGGGCTTCACGCCGCAATCGTCGGCATCCGCCGCGAGGGACAGGTCTTCGCGCCCAATCTCGACGACCCGCTGGAAGTGGGCGACGACGCCTATTTCGTGACCAAGGCCGAACACGCGACGCGGCTTCTGGAAGTGGTCGGCACGCGCGAAACCCGCGCGCGCCATGTGGTCATCATCGGCGGCGGCTCCATCGGGCGATATGTGGCCGAGGCGCTGGAGGACCAGTCCGGCGTGCGCGTGCGCATGATCGAGGCGGACAAGGAACAGGCCGAGCTGGCTGCCGCGACCCTGACGCGCACAGTCATTCTCCACGGCGACGCGATGGATTCGGCCGTGCAGGACGAGGCGGGCGTTAACACGGCCGACGTCGTCATCGCGCTGACCAATGACGACAAGATCAACATCCTGTCTTCCGTGCTGGCCAAGCGGCTCGGCGCGTCGAACACCATCGCACTGCTCAACGAGCGCTCCATGCAGGAGCTGCAGCGCGACCTGAATATCGACATGGTCATCGATCCAAGGGCCTCGACCGTATCCTCCATCCTGCGCCACGTCCGCCGCGGTCGCATCCTCGACGTCTACACGCTGTCGCAGGGCCAGGCCGAAGTGCTCGAAGGCGAGGTGCTGGAAACCTCGACCTTCGCTGGAAAGACCCTGCGCGAAGCCGCGCTCGGCGACGGCGTGGCCATCGGCGCCATTATCCGCGACGGCACCGTCATGATGCCCGATCAGTCCCAGATCCTCACCCCCGGCGACCGCGTGGTTCTGATGGCGGAAAAAGACGCGCTCAAGGACATCGAGAAGCTCTTCCGCGTCGGCGTCGAGCTTTACTGAGCGCCCGTGGGCCTGGTCCGCATCCTCCTGTGGCTGGGCTACTCGCTGGTGGCGAGTGCGGTTCTGCTGGCCATTGCGGCGCTGGTCGGCGTTGCGAGCCTGGAGTTCCAGCAGGCAAGCCTGATGGCCGTGCTGGCGGCCGTGACCGGGCTGGTGGGCGTGCTGTTCGTGACGGCCAGCTTCCGCGCCTCGACACAGGAAAGCGCGGCCGAAGCGATCCTGTTTCTCATGCTGTTCTGGACGGTCGTGCCGATCATCTGCAGCGCGCCGTTCTACGTGCTGGGCGCGACGCCGGGGCCGGTCGGCGCCATGTTCGAGGGCGTGTCGGCCATGACCACGACGGGTGCGAGCACGCTGGAGCCGGAAGCCTTGTCACGCACATTGCGGTTCTGGCGGTCGCTTCTGCAATATTTCGGCGGTGTGAGCGCGGCGACATTTGCGGTGGTGATCCTCGCGGCGTTGAACCTGACCGGCACGGGCATACATCGCTCCACGCTGTTCACCTTCAAGACGGGCGAGCTGTTCCCGCGGCTGGTCGGGATCGGCCGGTTGATCGCGGCGGTCTATCTGCTGCTGGCGGGCGTCGCTTTCGTGCTGATGCTGCTGGGCGGAACGGACACGTTCGACGCGCTCTGCCTCGCGCTTTCAGGCATTGCGACGGGCGGGTTGCAACCGGTGTCGGGGCCGCTCTCGACTTTCCTGTCGCCATTCTCGGCAGTGGTGCTCGCCGTGCTCTGCCTGTTCGGGGCGTTCAACATTTCCGTCGTCTGGGAAGCCTTGCGCCAGCGCCGCGTGCGCCAGGCCTACCGCCTGTTCACCCATGTCGAGCATCGCGGGCTGTTCGTGCTCATTGGCGCGCTGATCCTCGTCACGATCTTCTTCGCCAGCCTCTACAATGTCGGCCCAGCTATCCTGGACGCCGTCTTCTTCGTCAGCACGGCGGGCTACCAGTACGACGTGATCAGCCTCGACATGGTGCCGTCGCCGCTGCTGATCATGCTGGCGCTGATCGGCGGCTCGGCGCTCTCTACCGCCGGCGGGATCAAGATCATCCGCCTGCTGCTGCTCTTCCGCCACCTGGGCACGGACGTCGCGCGATTGTCCCACCCGTCACGCATCGTGCCCGTGCGCTTTCGCAAGTCCATCATCGAGGACCGGAGCTTTCTGTCTATCTGGATGTATTTCTTCGGCTACATGCTCTGCTTTGCATTCGGCGGCGTGGCGCTCAGCGCGTCCGGCTTGGCCTTGCAGGACAGCCTCGCCACCGCTGCCGCCTCGCTCGCCAATATCGGGCCGCTGCTGGACATGACGCTGCCAGCCTCGGGCCTGCGCTATGCCGATTTCACCGCGCCGCAAATGGTGATCTCCACCCTGCTCATGCTGGTGGGGCGGGTGGAGGTGCTGGTCGCCCTGTCGCTCATTCTGCCTTCAACTTGGCGACAATAGACCGTTTTTCGTTGAACGCCCGGAACCTCCGGTTACAACGCGAATTTGTGGGATGCGGCCATGACGGCTGCCAATAAGAAGAGACGGATAATGGCCGACCGGAAACAGAACCTCCAAGACGCGTTCTTGAACGCGGTGCGCAAGCAGAAGATGCCGCTGACGATCTATCTGAGCAGCGGCGTGCGCCTGCAGGGCGTGCTGACCTGGTTCGACAATTTCTGCGTGCTGCTGCGCCGCGACGGCACGTCTCAGCTGGTCTACAAGCACGCCATCTCCACGGTCGTGCCGTCCGGCCCCGTCAATCTCCACGACCCCGATGAGGACGATACCGATCTCGACCATTGAACATGAAGTGCGCGTCGAACGCGCGCTCGTCGCCCATCCGCGTTTTTCCGACAAACGGTCCGGAGACGCCGACTACGATCTGGAAGAGGCCGTCGGCCTGACCGAAGCGCTGGGCGCCGAAGTCGGCGAGGCGCGCATCGTGCCTATCCGCGAGGTGCAGGTCAGCAACTTCTTCGGCTCCGGTCAGATCGCCGACATGGCCGCCGCGATTGCGGGGCAGCAGCTTTCCATGGTCGTCGTGAATGGCGAGCTGACACCAATCCAGCAGCGAAATCTCGAAAAGGCGCTCTCGGTCAAGGTCATCGACCGCACCGGGCTGATTCTGGAGATCTTCGGGCTACGCGCCGCGACCAAGGAGGGCCGCCTGCAGGTCGAGCTCGCGCGGCTGAACTACGAGCGCTCGCGACTGGTCCGCACCTGGACGCACCTTGAGCGCCAGCGTGGTGGTCAGGGCTTTCTCGCCGGTCCGGGCGAAACGCAGATCGAGAGCGACCGCCGCCAGCTCAACGACAAGATCGACCGGCTGAAGAGGCAGCTCGACGATGTGCGCCGCACGCGCGACCTGCAGCGCGCCAAGCGCAAGCGCTCCGGCGAGCGCATCGTGGCGCTGGTCGGCTACACCAATGCCGGCAAGTCCACGCTGTTCAACCGTCTGACGACGGGTGGCGTGCTGGCCAAGGACATGCTGTTCGCCACGCTCGACACGACGCACCGCATCCTGCCGCTGCCTTCGGGTCAGAACGCGATCCTGTCCGACACGGTGGGTTTTATCTCGGACCTGCCGACGCAGCTCATCACCGCCTTCCGCGCGACACTGGAAGAAACACTCGAAGCCGACGTGCTGCTGCATGTGCGTGATATTTCCGACCCGCTCACCGGCCGCCGCCGCGAAGAGGTGATGGAGGTGCTGGAGCAGATCGGCGCGGGCGAGGAAGCTGGTCAGGAAATCATCGAAGTCTGGAACAAGGCCGACCTGCTGCCCGGCTCTCGCCACGAGGACCTGTCGAGCCTTGCCGAGCGCGCGCGGGTGGAAGCCTCACTGACAGACGCCTTCGTCGTGTCCTGCCTGTCCGGCGACGGCATCGACGCGCTGCTGCTCGGCATAGAGGAAGCGCTGACGCGCGGCGACGAGATCATCGATGTCACGATCACGCCCAAGATGTTCGCGGCGCATGCGTGGCTGCACCAGAATGGGCATGTGCTGGCGGAAGATGCGGGCGAGGGCGGCGAGGTCGACATGACCGTGCGGCTGTCGGAAACGGATGCGGGGAAGTTCCGGGCGAAGTATTCGGAGTTGGTGAACTAGCGCTCGCTCGGCGTGGAGACGAGAAAGGCCCCGGCCACGGGGGCCGGGGACTGGTGCTTTGCCGTGATAACGTCAGTGATTCCATCACGAGAAATTTCTTCATCTCGCCGACTTGATCGGCGAGCCCATGGACAGGTCTATCGACAGGGGCAGGTGGGGCAAGGGCGCTGGATCTCACGCCAATCTTCCTGCGGTTGATACGCGAGTTCGCACCATGGGCTCGCCGGTCGAGCCGGCGAGATGGAGAGTGGGTTTTGAGTTCGCGAGCTTCGCAAACTAAACTCCTCCCCTCTTAGGGGAGGTGGCCCGCCGCAGGCAGGGTCGGAGGGGTAAGGTCACTCCACCCTTAAAAACGAGACACCTTACCCCTCCGTCACCTACTCGCTCCGCTCGTGGCGACACCTCCCCTAAGAGGGGAGGAGTTTTGAGGCGCTACCTAACTGGCTTCACCCCGCTTCACCGCCTGCCAATGCGCTTCCATTTCGTCCAAGCTCAGCCCATCCACCGACCCGCCCGCCGCGTCTTCCACGCCCTCGAACCGCCGCGTGAACTTGCCGTTCGCATCCCGCAGCGCGTTTTCCGAATCGATACCCATTTTGCGCAGCAGGTTGACGACGGAGAAGAGCAGGTCCCCGGCTTCCTCGTGCTGCCGTTCCTTCGGTGCATCGCGCAGCTCGGCGGCCTCCTCGGCGATCTTTTCGAACGCGCCATCCGCGCTCGGCCAGTCGAAGCCGACGCGGGCGGCGCGTTTCTGCAGCTTCTGGGCGCGCATCAGGGCGGGCAGGGCAAGGGCGACGCCGCCGAGTGTTCGGGCTTCCGCCGCGTCGCCGCGCTCCGCCGCCTTGATCGCGTCCCAGTCGGGTTTGTCGGCGTCACCAAACACATGCGGGTGGCGGCGGACCATCTTCTCGACCAGCCCATCCGCGACATCGTCCAGATCGAAATAGCCGCTCTCGCTCGCAATGCGGCTCTGGAACAGGACCTGGAAGAGCAGATCGCCGAGCTCGTTCTTCAGCTCCGCCATATCGCCGCGGTCGATGGCTTCCTTGACCTCGTAAGCCTCCTCGATCGTGTAGGGCGCGATGGTTTGATGCGTCTGTTCGCGGTCCCACGGGCAGTCCGTGCGCAGGCGGTCCATCAGGGCCTTCAGCCGCGCCCAGTGTTCGCTCGGCAGATCGCTCACGGCTTGGGCTGCATCAGCGCGCGGATGATCAGCGCGCCGAGCACGACGGCCGACACGCCGTAGCTGCCCCAGATGAAGACGGCGTGCGGTCCCATCAGATCGCCTCGATGGTGGCCGTCGCGACGGGCGCGGGTCTGCGCGCGCGGCGCATGGCGGCGACTTCGGCTTGCATGCCCCGCATGACGAACCAGGCCAGCAGCAGCGTGTAGGCCAGCGCCATGGTCATCAGCGGCGCGAGGAATTCGGGCGGCAGGCCCGGTGCGCCGGGGCTGCTGACCGTCGCGTCCTGGTGGAGGCTGTTCCACCAATCGACGGAAAACTTGATGATCGGGATATTGATCCAGCCGATCATGGCGGTGATGGCGGCAAGGCGCGCGGCGCGCTTTCGGTCATCGACCACCTGCCAGATTGCCATGTAGCCGATATAGATAAAGAGCAGGATCAGCACCGACGTCATGCGTCCGTCCCACTGCCAGTATGTGCCCCAATCCGCCTTGCCCCAGAGCGAGCCGGTGACCAGCGACAGCGCCGTCATGGCCGCGCCGGGCAGGGCGAGCGAGCGCGCGCCGATATCGGCCAGCGGGTGACGCCAGACAAAGCTGATCAGGCTGGCCACCGCAATGCCCGTATAGGCCGCCATGGCGCTCCAGGCGGCGGGGACGTGGACATACATGATGCGCACGGTCTCGCCGTGCTCCGCGTCGGGTGGGGAGGCGAAGGATTGCCAGATGCCCAGAGCCAGCGCCACACCCGCGCTTATGCCGAGCACGGGCGCAAGCCAGCTGGCGAGCCGGATGAAACGCTGGGGATTGGCGAAGCGGGTGAGCACTCAGGCGGGGCCTCTGTTTGCGCTGATCGCAGCGACGGTTGCCGGACCCCCTAGCGCGAGCGCGAGCAGGCTCAAACCCGCAAGGATGCGAAATTGCACCGCACCCAGGCCGAGCGCGGGATAGCTCTCCGCCGCCTCCACGCCGAAGATGAGCACGGGGATGAGCAGCGGCGCGGAGAGCAGCACGGACAGCACCGCGCCGCCCCGTTGCGCGCAGAGCAGGGCAGCCGAGACCGAGGCATAAGCGATCAGCGCCGGGCCTCCGACCACGAGCGACAGCACCGTGCCCGCGATCTGCGTGCCGCTCATGCCGAGCAGAAGGGCCAGTAGTGGGGCGGCGAGCAGGAGCGGCAGCAGTGTGGTGAGCGCGAAAGCGATCGCCTTGGCGGCCGCGATGGAGCCGCTGCCGACGCCCGCGAGGTGAAGTTGGGCCAGCGCGCCGCTCGACTGGTCGGGCTGGTAGAGGCGTTCCAGCCCGAGCAGGATTGAGAGCGTCGCGGCGAGCCAGAGCAGGCCGGGGCCGAGTTCCGGGCGGCTGCCACCCAGCGCGAGACCGCAGAGCAGCACGAACAGCGCCATGAAGGCGAGAGGCAGCACGATGCTCGACCCCCGCCGCAGCGACAGGCGCAGCTCGCGTCGGACCAGCGCGCCGATCATGCGGACAGCACCAGCTTGCGCGCCGATATGCCGGGCAGGGCGACGGGGTGGTGCGAGGCGATGACGGCGAGCCCGCCCGCGCGTATGTGCTCCGACACGCAGCGCTCCACCAGCGCGCGGCCTTCCGCGTCCAGTCCCGCGAGCGGTTCGTCCATCAGCCAGGCTGGCTTGGCGGCGGCCATGAGGCAGGCGAGGCCGAGACGGCGGCGCTGACCGGCGGACAGGCCGGCGACAGGTGTGTTCTCCCGTCCGGCGAGACCGACGCCTGCGAGCCGGTCGTCGAGTGCAGCCGTGTCGCCCGAGACGCGCTGCCAGAAGGACAGCTCCTCGCCGAGCGTCAGTCCGTCGCGTTCGGGTCCGCGGTGCGCGGCATAGGCTGCGACGTCTGCCGGGGTGCGAGCGGAACCACCGGCCTCCCATTCGATCTTCCCGTCGTCGGGAGCGATCAACCCGGCGCAGGCGAGCAGCAGGGTCGTCTTGCCGACGCCGTTGGCACCCGTCAGCCAGAGCGCCTCGCCGCCGCTGACCTCCACGTTCAGCCCGGCCACGAGCGGCTGCCCACCGCGCGACAGCGCGATGTCCTGCAGGCGGAGAGTGAGCGTTGAGCCAGCCACCACCGCCCTATGGCGCGACGCTTCGCCCGTGTCACGGCGTTGCGCGAGACGGGGCGAGACACTAGCTGTCATGCGTGACCGACAACGCTCCACAATCCGTCCCTCAGGCAACCCCACGCATCCGCCCGCCCAACCGCAATCGGCGGCTGGCGGGCATTGCGGTGGTCGGTGTTCTGCTTGCGGGCGGGGTGGCGCTGATCCTGAATGCGCTGAACGAGAACACGCAGTTCTTCTACAATCCCGCCGATGTGCTGGCCGCCGGGTTCGAACCGGCGTCCGAGACCTTCAAGATCGGGGGGCTTGTCGTGGACGGCTCGGTCG
>JAHDEU010000066.1 GCA_020628635.1 Hellea sp.
GACGCGTCGCCGAGCTCGGCGGACACCGTGTTTTCCTGCACGATCTTCAACTTGGCGGGCAGTGCGCCGGCATTGATCAGGCGAGATAGCGTGGCGGCCGAAGCAGGCGTGAATGAGCCCTCGATATAGCCGCTGCCGCCCGGAATGGCGCTGCGGATGTTGGGCGCGGTGATGATCTCGTCATCCAGCAGGATGGAGAAGCGCTTCCCGATGTTCTTGGCCGTCAGCTCGCCGAACAGGCGCGAGCAGCGGAAGTTGAAGCTGAAGTTGACGACCGGCTGTCCCGCCGGGCCGACGCCGGGCGAGGAGTTCTCGACGCACTCACCCGTAATGCGCGTGCGCTCCTCGATGATCAGGCCACCGGCGCCCTCGCCTTCCTGATAGGGGCGGTAAACCGTTCCGATGGTCGTGGTTTCGCCCGTTTCCATGGCCGTGCGCAGCTTGCGCTCGTCGGCGGAATCGTCGTGGACCATGTTGAAGGACAGGTTGGCTGTCTTGTTGATGGCTTCCTTGATCTCGTCGACATTCTTGGCACCCGGAACCTGTAGCAGGATACGCTCGTCGCCCTCGCGGACCAGCGTCATCTCGGTCGTGCCCTGCGGGTCGATACGGTCGCGCAGGACTTCGATGGATTGGTCGATGGTGCGGGCCTGGACGAAGGCGATCTGCTCGTCGGTGATGCGGACCTCGAACCCATCCGCGCCGCGCGGGCTGACGACCGTAGAGGGAGGCGAGAGCGGCTGGCGCGGATCGACGGGTGAGACCGCTGCCCGGAGCAGTTCCATGGCGCGCTCCTGATCCGCGCTGTCGCGCAATTTGCCAATGACGACATTATCGCGGACCGCGACAGAGGCGATGCGGATGCGCAGGCCGTTGTCAGACGGATCGCGCAGCGTTTCCAACACGCCGAGGCGCTGGTTGGCCAGCTGTTGGCGCTCGACAGAGGACAGATCGACCTCGAGCAACATCTGCGCGCCGCCCTGCAGGTCGAGGCCCAGATTGATCGTGTTCTGCATGAAGCCGGGCATGTTGTCCCGGGTGTCGGACTTCATCGCATTGGGTGCGGCCAGCAGCAGGCCGAGGACGACGAGTCCGAGAATGAAGAGCGTCTTCCAGCGGGAGAAGAAGAGCATCAGTCGTTGGCCGCGACGGTCTTGTTGCGGACATCCGCGATCATGGAGCGCACGACCTTGATGTCGCCCGCGCCGAAGGTGACGGTCAGTTCGTCGTCGGTCACCTTCTTCACCTTGCCGATGAGACCCCCATTGGTGACGACCGTGTCACCGCGCTGGATCGAATCGAGCAGCGCACGGTGCTTCTTCATGCGCTGGCTCTGCGGGCGGATCAGCAGGAAGTAGAAAATCAGGCCGATGGCCACGAGCGGCAGCACTTGCGCCGCGAAACTTGCGCCCGCGTTCCCGGCAGGCGCCGCTTGCGCGATGAGATTGAACAGCATGATCGTCTTCCCTGCAAAAAAGGCAAAGGCCGGGGAACGACCCCGGCCTGAAGCGTTTGCGGCTATATAAGACCGGCGCGCGCAATCGCAAGCGGGCGGGGCAGGATCACCCTGCCCGGCTCGCTAGTTTTCCAGGCAGTGACCCGCCGGAATGGTCAGGCGCTGGCCCGGCTTGAGCGCACCCGGATCGGTAATGCCATTGGCGCTGATCAGCGTGGCGACCTTGGTGCAGGTGCGGCGCGAAATGGCGTAGAGCGTGTCCTTCGGGAGCACGGCGTAGATCGCGTCCGATGCGGTCAGGGCAGTCTGCGCCTGCAGGGCTGGTGCGACGGGCTCCACGATGCGGGTGATGGTGCGCGGTATATCGGTTGTCGCGGCGGCAAAGGTCGTGGTCGGCGCGGTGAAGTTCTGCGCCAACGGGGTCACTGCGACGATGGTCAGCGTTTGGCCGAGCGACAGGGTGTTGTCCGACAGGCCGTTCTTCGCCTTCAGCTCACCCACGGTCGTATTGTAGCGCTTGGAGATGTTGTAGAGCGTGTCGCCCTTGACCACGGTGTGGGTGCGGCCGGCGACCGCCGGGGCTTCGACCACGATCTGCGTGGCGGGCTGCTCGTAGAGCTCGATCTCGTAGACTTCGGCGGGCGCGGCCGTTTCCGGGCGCACATAGATGCCGGAGCTCTGCTGGTAGGTGCGGACCCGGTCGGCTTCGGCGAGCAGCGCTTCGAGCTGGGCCGGGGTCAGGTCCTCGGCCTTGAAGTGCTGGGCCTTCACCACACCATTGGCGTCGTATTCGATGGGCGCGGAGATCGTGCTGTCGAAGGTCGGAACGGGCTCCACGACGGTGGTGTAGCTGGTCTGGGCGTGTGCGACAGTCGCAGTAGACGCGAGCAGAGCGAGTGTGAGCAGGGAGCGCATGGGCGTTGATCCTTTGGACATAATTGCCAAGAGGATGTGAAGGAACGGGGTTAAGGAAGCGCTAAGCGCCCTCGCCCGCTACGTCTTCGGCTTTGCGCTCCACCAGCCGCACTGTGAAGATCGAAATCTCATAGAGCAGGTAGATCGCGCCGCCGAGAATGAACTGCGTGATCGGGTCGGGCGGCGTGGCAAACGCCGCGAACACCGCAATGGCGAGCAGAGCATATTTGCGCCAATTGCCGAGCTGTTCGGAACTGACGATCCCCGCCCGACCAAGCAGAGACAGGATGACGGGCAGTTGGAAGCTGATACCGAAGGCGAGGAATAGCGTGGTGGAGAGCTTGAGATAGTCGGCAATGCGCGGGGTCAGCTTGACCTCCTGCCCGCCGCCCAGCGCCTGCTGCGACAAAGCGAACTCCAGCACGAAGGGATAGACGAAGAAGAAGACCAGCCCTGCTCCCGCGATAAAGAGCAGCGGACTGAGGATGAGGTAAGGCAGGAAAGCGCCCCTCTCGTTTCGGTAGAGGCCCGGAGCGACAAATCGGTAGAGCTGATAGGCGATGATCGGAAAGCCGAGCACGACGCCGCCGAACAGCGCGATCTTCAGCTTCACGAAAAAAGTCTCCAGCGGGGCGGTCGCGATGATCTCCATGTCGATTGGCGTACCGCCATTGGCGATCTGCCGGGCGTTGTAGCGTAGGATCGCCTGGTCGAAGGGCAACAGCAGCAGGCGCACGATGTCGGTCAGAAACGGCGCGCAGACGATCATGCCGCCGAGCACGCCCAGCACACATTTGATCAGCCGCGCGCGAAGCTCGTTGAGATGTTCGAGCAGTGGGGCCGACGAGGCCTCGATCTCGTCCGCGCCGTCGAGTTTGGGCTGGATGTTCACGGCTCGGAAGTCGGCTCGGACGCGGTGTTGCCCGCGTCCTGCACATCCTGGGCGATCTCGCGGTTCACGGCGGCGACCTCGTCGAGGAAGTCCTCGTCGATCAGTTTCATCTTGCGAAGCTCCGCCATTTCGGCGCGCAGTTCCTTGATGTCCTCATGGGTGTCGATATCGTCGAATGCGGATTTGAACTCGTTTCCCATGGCCCGGATTCGCGCCATCCAGCCGCCCAGCGTGCGCATGACCTTGGGCAGATCCTTCGGGCCGACCACGATCACCGCGAGCAGCGCAATGATGATCATTTCGCCGAAGCCGAAGGACGGCAGCACGGCGGATTACTTCTTGGTGCGCGGGGGCGTGACGTCGATGGCCTCTTCGGCCGGGTCCACGACCGGATTGGCGGCCGTGTCGTCCTTCAGGCCCTTCTTGAACGACGTGATGCCCTTGCCGAGATCGCCCATGATGGAGCTGATCTTGCCGCGCCCGCCAAAGACCAGGACGGCGATGACAAGAATGGCGATGATGCCGATGGGGTGTGCGGTGAACATGGGGCTTACCTAGTGGTCTGGCGGTATGGGGTCAACGCGGGCCGCGCGTAAGGGTTCAATCGTCCTCAGCAAGGAAGTCCTCGAAGAAATCCTTCTCCTCGACTTCCATCTCCATCGGGTCCTCGTCATTCTCCAGCGCGTCCTGCATGCGCGGCTCGGGCATTTCGAAGTCCTTGGGCAGGCGCGGGTCGAGCAGGCCGGCGGCCTTGAGCTCGTCGCGGCCTGGAAGATCGGTGATCTGCTCCAGGTTGAAATGGGCGAGGAAGCCTTCCGTCGTGCCGTAGGTCACCGGGCGGCCGGGCGTGCGGCGTCGGCCTCTAAGCCTCACCCAGTTCAGCTCCATCAGCACGTCGATCGTGCCCTTGCTGACCGCCACGCCGCGCACGTCCTCGATCTCCGCGCGCGTCACGGGCTGGTGGTAGGCGATGCTGGCGAGTGTCTCCAGCGCCGCATTGGACAGCTTGCGCGGGCTGTCCTTCACATCGACCAGCTTTTCGGCGAGGTCCGGCGCGGTCTGGAAGCGCCAGCGGCCCGCGACACCGACCAGTGCGATCCCCCTGCCCGCATAGTCGCGCTGCAGCCGCGCTATCATCGCGCCGACGTCTGCGTCCTTGGGCATGCGGTCGCGCAAGGTGGAAATATCGATGGGTTCGCTGGCGGCAAAGAGCAGGGCTTCGAGCAGGCGCAGATCGCGGTCCATGTCCTCGCCGGAGTGGGCCAGCCGGTCGGTCAGGGCGACCACGTCCATCTCTATGCCGGCTGTGGCTATGTCGAGGCGTTGGGAGGTCGGGCGCGTGCTCATGCGTTCTGCTCCTGTCTCGCGGCGTTTCGCAGATAAATCGGCTGGAAGGCCGAGGACTGGCGCAGCTCGATCGTGCCTTCCTTGGCGAGCTCCAGCCCGGCCAGCAACGACGATGCCTGGACGGAACTCTGCGGCACATCCGCGTCCAGCCCGTCCAGTTCGATCAGGCTCTCCATGGACGTCCAGTCGGAGAGGTCCACGCCCACCGCGCTCATGGCGCGCTGCAGGCGGTTGCGGGCTTCGTCCATGGTCAGCACTTTGGGCCGCGGCAGCTTGTGGTGCTTGAAGGCCGAGCGCGCGCGCGACTTGCCGTAAGCCTTGAGCAGGTCGAAGACTTCGGCTTCCCAGAGCGGCGAAGTGCGCGACCGAACGCCTTCCGGGGCGCCGCGGACCATGACCGTTTCGCCGGTGCGCGGCAGGCGCTGCAGGCCGTCCACCGCGCGGCGCATGGCATCCAGCCGCTCCAGCCGGAAAGCCAGCATGGCGGCAAGCTCCTGCGTTTCGGGCGTCTCGTTCTCCGGCTTGTCGCTGGGAAGGATAAACCGTGACTTCAGATAGGCCAACCAGCTCGCCATGACGAGATAGTCGGCCGCCAGCTCGATCCGCAGATCCTGCGCGGTTTTGATGAAGGCAATGTATTGCTCGGCCAGGGCGAGAATGGAGATGCGCGCAATGTCGACCTTCTGCTTGCGCGCGAGTTCCAGCAGCAGATGCAGCGGGCCCTCATAGCCGTCGATATCGAGGATGAGCGCGGCCTCCGACTCCACCGCATCGTCGGCGGCCTCGAACCGCAGGTCTTCCTGAAAGTCCTCCATCAGGCGATGTCCATCAGCGCGTCGAACTCGGCCTCGGCCGCGGCGCGGTCGAACGGCGCGGCGTGGATGCCGCAGAACTCCGCGACGCGCGCGCGTTCCAGCGCACGGCCCACCAGCGCCTGCGCACCGGCCGCGACGCGCACCATGTCCGCCATCTTGCCCGAGCATTGCAGCGCGATGTCGCAGCCTGCAGCGAGCGCGGCCTCGGTCTTGGCGGCAAGGTCATTGCCCTTGAGCGCTTTCATGTCGAGATCATCGCTCATCAGAAGGCCGTCAAATCCGATGCGCGCGCGGATGATCTCCACGATCGCCTTGCGCGACAGGGTCACGGGCTCCGCATCGACGTCGCTGAGCACGGCATGGGCCGTCATGGCCATGGGCGCGTCCGCGAGCTTGCGAAACGGGAGGAAATCCGTGGCTTCCATGTCGGCGAGCGACGTGTCGATCCGCGGCAGCGCCTTGTGGCTGTCCACGGTCGCGCGGCCATGGCCGGGAATGTGCTTCACGACAGGCGCGACCCCGCCGGACATCAGTCCCGACATGGCGGCGTGGGCAAGGTCCACGATCTGCTCGACCGTCGTGCCAAAGGCGCGGTCGGAGATGATCGGGTCCGCGCCGTCCTGGGGCAAATCGAGCACGGGCGCGCAATCCGCCGTGATGCCGACCGCGCGCAGATCGTCCGCGATCAGGCGGTGCCCGAGATATATGGCGCGGCGGCCTTTCAGGGCGTCCGCGTCATGCACAGCCGCATAGGCCGCGCCCGTCGGGTAGGGACGCCAATGCGGCGCGCGCAGCCGCTGCACGCGGCCGCCTTCTTGGTCCACAAACACCAGCGCATCGCGGCCCACGCTCTCGCGCAGCTCGCTCGTCAGCCTGCGCAGCTGCTCCGGGCTCTCCACATTGCGCGCGAACAGGATGAACGCCCACGGGTCGAGGTCGCGGAAAAAGGCGCGCTCCTGCGGCGTCAGCTTGGGGCCGCTCAGCCCCAATATGACAGCCGCCGGGCTCATCCTAGCGGCGCGTCACGAAGCAGGCCTGCCCGGCAGCCTTTAGCGCGGTGCAAGTGCGGTTGGCGGCATCGCGGTCCGCAAAACCGGACGCGCGGGCGCGGAAGTAGATGCCTTTTTCCGCCAGATCGACGCGGCGGATGTCGGCGGAATAGGACGACAGAATGTTCGGCACTTTGGCGGCCACGGCGTCATAGCTGGCCTGGGCTTCGGCCTGGGAGCGAAGGCTCGCGATCTGAACGACCCAGTCGGAACTGCCGGTGGCGGGCGCAGGCGCACGCGCGGGTGACTGCACAGGTGCAGGCGTTCTTGCGACCGGTTCCGGCGCAGGCGTGGACACGACGGGCGCGGGCGTGGGTTCCGGGGTTGTGACCACGGGCGCGGGCGTCGTGACCACGGGTTCCCGTTCGGGCTCCTGCGCCTTTTGCACGGAGATCGGCACTTCAGGTGCGGGCAGTGTCACAACCTCGGTGGCGGGCGCATTGCCGGACATGACCTCGAACACTTCGCGGTCCTGGTCAGGGGTCTGGAAGCCACCGGGGTCTTCCGGCACCACCTTGAACGGCGTGTTCTCAGCCGTGATCAACGGTGGGTCGGTGCGCGCGCGCACGCCCGGCTGGTAGAGTTTCAGCACGATCAGCGCGAGCGCCAGCAGCACGCCCGCGGCAATGAGCAGCTTGATCAGCCCGGCGCGCTCGGATCGCTCATGCACGTCGAACGGCGTCAGCGGCTCTTCATCCGCCATGGCCGGATTGAATTCAGGCTCGATACCTTCCATCAGTCTCCCCTTGCGCCCCCGCTCCACGCGAATCGGCGCCAATTACCTGTTAGCGCGAAGCAATGCCCGCGTCTTGCGGATGGAATAAGGCAATCCGGGCTAATTCTTAATGAAAACTTGCAGTTGCCTGCAACCGAGCGGCTAGCCGCCCAGATACCCTGTCGCCGTGAACAGCTTGCGGTGTTCCGTCAGCGCGAAATTGTCGGTCATGGCGGAGATGTAATCGCTGACCACGCGCGCTGTCTGCACCGTGTGCGGACCCCTCGCCTTGGCCTGCTCTTCAGTCGGCAACAGGGTGGGATCGGAGATGAACAGCTCGAACAGCTCGCCCACCACGCGGCCCGCCTGTCCCATCATGCGGTTGACCTTGTAGTGGCGATACATGCGGGTCATCAGGAAATCGCGCAGCGGTTTTTCCTTTAGCCGGAAGTCGGCCGAGAAGTCGCAGATCGCCTCGGGCAGATGGCGCACATCTTCCGGGCTCTGTGGATCGTGCTCCTCGAGCCGCGCGCGCGTCTCGGCCAGCACATCGGCCACCATGATCCCGATCATGTCCCGCACGGCCTCGTGGATCAGCCGGTCTTCGCTAATATCCGGATAGCGCTTGCGCACGTCGCGGAAGGCGTCGCCCACAAAGGGCACGTCCATGATGTCAGCGACCGAGAACAACCCCGCCCGCAGCCCATCATCGATGTCGTGGTTGATATAGGCGATGTCATCGCTGATCGCCGCGACTTGCGCTTCGGGACCTGCAAAAGTGTGCAGCTCCAGATCGCGGTAGTCCTTCATCGACGTCAGCGCCCAAGGCAACGACTTGTAGTCCGCCTCGCGCCGCACCAACGGACCGTTATGCTTGGCGACACCCTCCAGCGTCTCCCAGGTCAGGTTCAACCCATCGAACTCGGCATAGCGGCCTTCGAGCTCGGTCACGATGCGCAACGTCTGGGCGTTGTGGTCGAAACCGCCATAGGGCGCCATGGCGGCGGACAGCGCGTCCTCGCCCGAGTGACCGAAGGGCGGATGGCCGAGATCATGGGCCAGTGCGAGACACTCGGCGAGATCCTCGTCCAGACCCAGCACGCGCGCGATGGACCGCGCGATCTGGCTGACCTCGATGGAGTGCGTCAGCCGCGTGCGGTAGTAGTCGCCCTCGTGAGCCACGAAGACCTGCGTCTTGCCCTTCAGCCGCCGAAAGGCCGATGAGTGTATGATACGGTCCTTGTCGCGCTGGAAAGCGGAGCGCTCGGATTTTGACGGCTGCGGGATCAGGCGGCCGCGCGCGTTGAACGGATCACTTGCGTAGGGCGCGCGGGAACGGCGGGTCGGCTGAAAGACGGTCAAGGAGGCTACCTTTGAGGCTGTTTCGCGCTATATAGGGAACATGACCGAAACCGCCACCGAAACTCCCGTCACCCTCTCGGCCTCCGCTGCGCAGCAGATCAACGCGATCATGGCCAAGCAAGGCGTCGACCGCTTCTTGAGGGTGGCCGTCGAGGGCGGCGGCTGCTCTGGCTTCAGCTACAAGTTCGACTTCGCGGATGAGAAACAGGCCGACGACCTGCTGCTGGAACGCGACGGCGCAAAGGTGCTGATCGACGAGATGAGCCTGGAGTTCCTTTCCGGAAGCGAGATCGACTATGCCCGCGAGCTCATCGGCGCGGCCTTCAAGATCAACAATCCGAACGCGGTGGCGAACTGCGGCTGCGGGACGAGTTTCTCGATTTAGCGTTCTGATTCTCCCAATCCCTTCC
>JAHDEU010000067.1 GCA_020628635.1 Hellea sp.
CGGATGCCGAAGCTGTCCGTGACGCGGCGCAGATCATCGACGCTGCCGCGCAGGGCTATCAGTTCGGAAGGCTCCTGCTCGACGGCCAGCGCCATGGCGAAATCGCGCGTCGCGCCCTCGGACGCCATCAGCGCGGCTTCCAGCGACTTGAGCTCGTCGTCCAGCACGCGGTCGCGCGGGGCGACTTCGAGATAGATTTCCGCCGCGCGGGTCGTCTGTTCGATATGGCGTCGGGCGAGACGGATGTCGGCGACCACTTCGGGCGCGTCCTTGCCCTGCTCCGCATAGCGGGCGGGCGCGGTCTCGGATGTCTTGGACAGGCCGTTCAGCAGCATGTCGGCCGCGGCGTGCATGTTGCGCTTGGATGTGTTCGGCCCGAAGCCGCGTTGGGCAAAGGCGGTTTTCAGCTTGGCGACGGCGCGCTGGACAACATTGGTCTGAGGCTCGGCCTCGGCGACCTGAGCGCGCGGCGTGGCGACCTCCGCCAGATCGACGGTCGCGCAGGCGGGCAGAGAGGCGCAAGCCAGTCCCACCAGCAGCAATGTCGTCGTCTTGTTCATCCTGATCCCCTTGCGAGGCCCCCCAGGATGGGTGGACCCTTTGCACCGGTTCGCCGATTTCCCAACGGCTCTACCGGAACGTGTTGAACTTTGTCTGAACAGCGATGGTTAAAAGGCTGTCAGATTCCAGTGGTCTGCGACCTATCCCGTAAAGAACGGGCTCAGCAGGACCAATGCGACGAAGACGGGCGCGACGAATTTCGTCAACATGAGCAAGACTTTTCCCAAAGCCTCGCTGCCCTCGAATTGCTCGTTGATGATGGCGCGGTCGAGACGCCAGCCGACGAAGATCACGATCAGCAGGCCCGCCAGCGGCAGCATCCATTGACCCGTGAATCCATCGATCGCGTCCAGCGCCGCCGTTGGATTGTCAGCGGTCTGGCCGAACACGCTTATCAGGCCGATCAGGATCATCAGTGCGCCCACTATCCAGGCCGCCTTGGCCTTGCTGACGTTGAATCGCTCTTTCACAAAGGCTGCCGACGGCTCAAGCAGGCTGACCGACGAAGTGATGGCCGCGAAGAAGGCGAGGAAGAAGAAGGCCGCCCCGACGAAAAGCCCGAACCCGCCCATGCTGTTGAACGCATTGGGCAAGGTGATGAAGAACAGTCCGGCCCCACTATTCACTTCCAACCCGAAGCGGAACACGATCGGGAAGATGGCGAGCCCTGCGATCAGCGCAACGGCCGTGTCGGTCAGGCCGACGATGAAGGATGCGCGCGGGATGGAGATGTCGCGCGGCAGGTAGGAACCATACGTGATCATGATCGCCGAGCCGATGCCCACCGAGAAGAAGGCCTGCCCCAGCGCGGCCAATGCGACGTCGCTGTTTATTTTGGAAAAGTCGGGCGTGTAGAGGAAGGCCAGCGCTTCGGCCGTGCCCGATCCGCTGGTCGCCAGCGCGAACAGGGCCAAGCCGACAAGCAGCACGAAGAAGACGGGCATCAACACCTTGGCCGCCAGTTCGATCCCGCGATTGACGCCGCGCGACACGAGATAGGTCGTCAACAGGGCGAAGCCGAGAAACCACGGCAGTACCTGCACAGGGTTGGAAATGAAGCCGCCGAACTGCCCGCCGACCTGCTCCGCCGTCTGACCTGCGAAGTCATTGCTGAGAAACTTGAAGATATAGCGCATCACCCAGGCGGCAACGACGCAGTAGAACGTCACGATCATGAAGCCCGCGACCATGCCGACCCAGGCCAGGACGGACCAGTTGCGCGTCACGCCGGAGCGGATTGCGTTGTCTGCCACGCTGTCGATGGCATTGGCGGCATTGCCCGCGCGGCCCACCAGATATTCGCTCATCAGGACCGGGATGCAGACCAGCACGACGGCCAGCAGATAGATCAGGATGAAGGCCCCGCCGCCATTGGAGCCGGCCTCGGACGAAAAGCGCCAGAGATTGCCAAGACCCACCGAGCTGCCCACGGCAGCCATGATGAATGCGAAGCGCGACGACCATTGGGCCGTGCCCGTGACAGCTGCCATGTCTGTTTTCCCCTGCCTTGTCGTGGCTCGGCAGCGTTAACCGCAACGGCCCGATTCAGCGCTGCTACTGGCGGCATAGGTTAACGCGGTCAAGAGATTGCCCCTGTGAAGAACAGTGAACGTGCACGCACTGATTGCAACACAATCTTAGGGTGTATATCGTAGCGCGGCTGCATGCGCATCCTCCTTGCCGAAGACAACGCCGCCAACCGCATGATCGCCCGCTCCATATTGGAACGAGAGGGCCATGCGGTCACCTGCGCGGTCAACGGCATCGAGGCCATGGACCGGGTGCGCGAGTGCGTGCCGGATATCGTGCTGCTCGACATTCTCATGCCCGTCATGGACGGCATGCGCACGGCGCGCCACATGCGCCAGCTCATCGGCGACGACGTGCCGATCATCGCGTTGACGGGCTATGACAGTCCCGGCGATGTCGGCCGCGTCATGGAAGCGGGCTTTGACGGGCTGATCTCCAAGCCGCTGCAGCCGGGCGACCTGTCCAAGGTGCTGGGCACGCTACGGGGCGGCTCGCGCGCCGTGCTGGCCAAGACGCGGCGCAGCGTGGATGCGGGCGAAGGCGTGCCCCTGCTCAACTGGCGCATCATCGCGGACGGGCCGGGCGCGGCACCCGTGGAGCTCGCCGAGCGCATTCTCGCGCGCTACCGCCGTACGCTCTGGGACGCGATAGCCGAACTGCGCGCAACGCTGGACGGCTGCCTGAGGGCGGACCCGGACTGCATTGCGCGCTTCCGCGATGCGCTGCACCGGATGAAAGGGAGCTCGGACATGATCGGGCTGGCGCGCGCGCCGTTCATCGCGGGGCAGCTCCGCAACGCACCGCCGTCGGAATTGCGCGAAGGCGTGCGCACGCTGCTGCAGGCCATCACGGACAGCCTGCCCGTGCTGCATCACGTCCTGCTGTGCTCGCCGGAGCGGCGGGCCGAGCTACTCGCTTTTGGGCAGGGTGGAGCCCTGGTGCAGATGGGCGGACAGCATCAGGCCGAAGCTGCTCATCACGACCAGGATCACCGTGCCGCCATATGAGACCAAAGGCAGCGGTACGCCGACGACCGGCAACAGTCCCATCACCATGCCGAGATTGATGAAGATGTAGAGCGAGAACGTCGTCGTCAGCCCCAGGATGAGCAGGCGCGAGAACACGGCCTTGCACTGCAGCGACAGGCGGAAACAAACCGTGATGATCGCGATGTAGAGCCCGACCAGGGCGAGCGAGCCGATGAAGCCGAACTCTTCGCCGATCACGGTGGAGATGAAGTCCGTCGTGTTTTCCGGCACATATCCGCCCTGGCGCTGCGTGCCCTGCATGTATCCCTTGCCGGACACACCGCCGGAGCCGAGCGCGATCTTGCTCTGCGTGATGTGGTAGCTCGCCCCGGCCGGATCGCGGCTCGGGTCAAGGAATGTGAGGATGCGCTCGCGCTGGTAGTCCTTCAGCCCGAACTGCCAGACGATGGGCAGGCTCACGGCCGCAAGCACGCTCGCCAAGCTGATGACGCGCCAGCTGACGCCGGCGAGGAAGATGATGACCACGCCCGTCGCGCCGATCAACAGGGACGTGCCAAGGTCCGGCTGCCGGAGCACCAGGAGCATGGGCAGGCCGATCAGCGCCAGCGCGCCCGCCAGACCGATGGGGTCTGACGTTCGCCAGCTCGGCAAGTCATGGTAGAAGCGCGCCAACGCCAGCACGACGGCGGGCTTCATGATCTCGGACGGCTGGATGCGGATAGGCCCCAGCTGCAGCCAGCGCTGCGAACCATTCACGTTCACGCCGATCAGATCGACCCCGACCAGCAGCACCAGCGCGCCGAGGAAAGCCGGATAGGCCAAGCCGTACCAGACGCGGATGTCGACCATGGCAATGATCATCATCACGCCGAATCCCGCCCCCATGCGCACGAAATGCTGCATCGCCCCGCGCCCCAGCACGCCGTCGGTCGCCGAGAAGATGGCCAGCACACCCACCATGCCGAGCAGCCCCGCCAGCACGGGCAGCAGCCAGTTCAGCGCGAACAGCTTGGACTGGAGGCCGGGCGTATCGTCGAACCGCACCGTCACAGCGTTGTTCCCGGTGCGGCGACTTCAGCTCTCGCCGTCAATCCATCGCGCTTGAGCGCCTCGCCCAGCACGGCGCGCACGATGGAGGCCGCGCGCCTGGAGCCCGATCCGCCATGTTCCACCACGCAGCCCACGGCAAAACGCGGGGCGTCATAGGGCGCATAGCCGACAAAGACCGAGTGATCGCGATACTTCCACGGCAGGTCCTCATTCTTGGTCACGCCTGCCGCGCGCTCGGCCCGGCTGATGCCGCGCACCTGCGCCGTGCCGGTCTTGCCCGCCATGTCGAAGCCCTGGATGCCGAGCCCGTTGGGCCGGTAGGCCGTGCCGCCCGGCTCCTCGCAGACGCTCCACATCGCGTCCTGCACGAAAGCGATATGCGCCGGGTCGATGTCGAGCGCGGCGGGCGCGTCGCGGTCCACACCGGCGAACAAGGTCGGCGACAGCGCCTGCCGCCCATTGCCGAGCCGCGCCGCCATGACAGCCAATTGCAGCGGCGTGGCGAGCACGAACCCCTGCCCGATCGAGGCGTTCAGCGTGTCGCCCATGCGCCAGCCAGAGCCGATGCGGGTCTGCTTCCATTCGGGGTCGGGCACGATGCCCGCCTTCTCGCCCGCCACGCCGAGGTCAAAGCGCTGGCCGAGACCGAGCTTGCGCGCACTGGCCGCGATCGCTTCAATTCCAATGACTTGCGCGATTTCGTAGAAGTAGGTGTCGCAGCTGTTCTTCAGCGCATCGCGCATGTCCATCGGGCCGTGCCCCTGCCGCTTCCAGCAGTGGAAGTTGCGATTGCCGAGCCGCACCTTGCCGCCGCAGAAGACGCGCTTGTAGGGATCGACCAGCCCGCTCTCCAGCGCGGCGAGCATCACGGCCATCTTGTAGGTCGAGGCGGGCGGATAGCCTCCGGACAGGACCTTGTTGTATTGCGGCCGCTTCTCGTCGCCATTGAGCGCGTCCATGTCCGCCTGCGTCAGGCCCGACACGAAAAGATTGGCATCGAATGTCGGCATGGAGAGCAGCGTGCGCAACTCGCCGGTCATGCAGTCCACGACCGCCAGACCGCCGCTGTCGTCCTCGAACTGCTCGGCGGCGAAGCGCTGCAGCGGGGCGTCCAGTGTCAGCCAGACATCGCGGCCCGGCTTGGCGGCATCGCGCGGGTCGGGCCATTCGCGCACCACGCGCCCGCGCGCGCTGACCTCGACACGCAACCGCCCGGCGGAGCCGCGCAAGGTCTCGTCCGCCGCCTGCTCCACGCCCGTCTTGCCGATGCGGAAAGCGGGCTGCAGCAGCAGCGGGTCGTCGTCACGCTCGATGTCGGCGTCATTGGCTTTGCCGACATAACCCAGCGTATGTGAGAAGATGCCGTCTTCCGGATAGGCGCGCCCCTCTCCGGCCGTGGGGATGACACCCGGCAGGGCGTGGACGCGCATGTTCAGCGCGGCAAACTCGTCCCATTCCAGATGGTCCGATACGGTGACGGGCACGAAACCCGGCTTGCGGCGGATGTCCTTGCGGATGCGTTCCAGATCCTTGTCCGAGAGCGAGATCACGTCCGAGAGCTGGCCCAGCGTCAGCTCCAGGTCGTCCACCTGTTCGGCCACGATATCGACGCGGTAGTCCAGCGTGTTGCGTGCCAGAGGTTCGCCATAGCGGTCGCGCACGATCCCGCGCGACGGCAGCACGGTCTGGTAGTTGAAGCGGTTCTGCTCCGACAGGGACAGGTAGTTCTCCGATTGGGCGACCTGCAACTGGTAGAAGCGCCCGACCAGCACGCCGAACACGCCCAGCCCGCCCGCGCCCAGCATGGCCGTGCGCCGCGTCATCTGCGCGTCCGATTGGGCCGGCCCCTGCGCCTTGCGCCGCGTCGGCGTCCTGCCCGCCGCATTGGCCTTGCCGCGCCCGGCCATCAGACGTCGTCTCCCGACATGGCGCGCGTCGCGGCCGCGCGCCCCGCAATCACCAGCGGGCTGAGCAGCATCGCCACCAGCACGCCCCGTCCAATGGACGTCACATCCGGCCAGACGCCGTAAACGATCCGTCCCGTGAGGCCGAGGACGGCGACGGCGATGATCAGCGCGACAGCCACGCGCGACAGGCCCGACACGAGGCCCTTCGGCGCGGCGCGCTGATCGGGGCGGATCACCGCATAGATCATCAGGAAAACGAGCGGCCATTGCCCCGGCGCGCCCAGCGTCGCGAAATCGACCCAAAGGCCACCCGCGACCAGAACGAGGGCCGACAAGACCGGACTGACCCGGCTCGGCCATAGCGCGACGACCGTCACGGGCAGCCACAATAGCGGCCAGCTCGCGCCGAGGAGCCGCAGATGCAGCACGCAAAGCAATCCCGTCACGGCCAGCGCCAGGGCCGTTGGGACGAGATGGCCATTGCGCCGCACGGGTGTCTGGCTGGCGAAGGTCACTGCCCGGCCCCGTCCGTTGCAGCGGCGCCAGCGTCGGCTTCGACGTCTTCCGCGAGCGCGACGGGCTGCGTCGGCAGCACGACCACCCAGTCCACGGGCCGCTGTGTGAAGTCGAGCGTCACGAGGAAACGTCCGTCGTCCGAGCTGACGGAACCTACCGGCAGGCCCTGCGGCAGGCGGCCGTCGTCGCCGGACGTGACAATGCGGTCCCCGGCGATGAACGGTTCTTCGCCGGTGACGAAGCGCAGCACGGCCGTGCCGTCATTGGCGCCGACGAGGATCGCCCGCGCCCCATTGCGCAAATTCATCACGGCGACGCGGCTGTTCAGATCATCCAGCCGCAACACCCGCGCCGAACGCGCGCCCGCGCTCACCACATGGCCGACAAGCCCGGCATCGCTCATCACCGCATTGCCGTCGCGCACGCCCGAGCCCTGCCCCGCGCCCAGCAGGTAGGAGCGCACGAACGGCCCGTCGGGATCGGACACCACGCGCGCGGTTATCCTGTCGGTTGGAATTTCCCCGTTCAGGTCGATGGCGAGCATGGCTTCCAGCCGCTCCAACCGCAGCCGCATGGCGCCGAGCCGCTGTGACTCGGACCGCAGCTCCGCCAGTTCGCGGCGGAGCTCACGGTTCTCCTCCAGCGCGCGGGCGCGGTCCTCGGCGCCCGCGATCGCGCCTTCGGCCGCGCGCAGGGGTCGGGCGAGAAAGGCGGCGACCGGCGCCTGGATATCGTCTGTGAGGGTCGGCACGGCGCGGCGCTCGACCGCGGCATCACGCGTGGCGAAGAGCAGAACGGCCATGGCGCAGATCAGCCCCAGCAGAGCGAAGCGACCTTCGGCATGTCCCTGGCTCGACCTCGCCATGATAGCGGCCCCCTGTTGCGTGCCCTAGATGTTGGACGCGAGCACGCCCTTCCACTTCTTGAGATTTTCCACCACCGTGCCCGAGCCGCGCACCACGCAGGACAGCGGATCATCGGCAATGAAAACAGGCAGTTCGGTGCGGTTCCTGAGCTCGATATCGAGATTGCGCAGCAGCGCGCCGCCACCTGTGAGCATGATGCCCTTGTCCACGATGTCGGCGGCCAGTTCCGGCGGCGTCGCTTCCAGCGCGGTCTTCACCGCTTCCACGATCTGCTCGACGGGCTCGGCGAGGCTTTCCGCGATCATGGCCTCGGACACGCGGATTTCGCGCGGCACGCCGTTCATCAGGTCGCGGCCCTTGATCTGAACGCTCATGCCCTCATTGTCGGCGGGCATGGTGGCCGAGCCGACTTCCTTCTTGACCCGTTCCGCCGTCATCTCTCCGATCAGCAGATTGGTCGTGCGGCGGACATATTGAATGATGGCATCGTCCATCTTGTCGCCGCCCACACGGACCGAGCGCGAATAGACAATGCCGTCCAGGCTCAGCACGGCCACTTCCGTCGTGCCGCCGCCGATATCGACCACCATGGAACCGGTCGGCTCGTGGATCGGCAGGCCCGCGCCGAGCGCGGCCGCCATGGGTTCTTCGATGAGATAGACCTTGCGCGCGCCCGCCTGTTCCGCAGACTGGTAGATGGCGCGCTTTTCCACGGCTGTCGCGCCCGATGGCACGCAGATCACGACCTTGGGCTTGCCGCGGCGCATGAAGCCGGCCTCGCTCTTCACCTTGGTGATGAAGTGCTTGATCATCTTCTCGGCGACATCGAAGTCGGCGATGACGCCGTCCTTCATCGGGCGGATGGCTTCGATATTGCCGGGCGTGCGGCCCAGCATCATGCGCGCGTCCGCACCGACCGCATGGACGACGGAGCGGCCATTCTTGACCGAATAGGCGACCACGGAGGGCTCGTTGAGCACGATGTCTCGGCCCTTGGCATAGACCAGTGTGTTGGCCGTTCCGAGATCGATTGCGATGTCGGACGAAAATGCATCCATCAATGAGGAAATCATTGCCAGCCCCTGCTGCTGCTTGCCTGCGAGATTAACGAATCAGCGCGAATCGCTGCGACTTATGGCGCGAAATCGTTAACGGTCTTCCCTAATGCTTCGCTAATGGGAATGCCGGGCGGCTTTGCAAGCCTTTCGTCCCGTGGGAGGCGAATTCCACTGCTATTTCTCGCGCTTGGCCAACTTGGCCGCTCTCACCCGCCGGGACAGCCACCAGCCCCCGACCAATCCCAAAGCGACCAGCGACAGGCCGAGCCCGATCTGCTGCCCGCGCGCGGTCGAGACCAAGCCTTGCGTGACCAGTCCGGTCAGAACGATCTTGGGAATGATGCCGACCATGGTTCCGGCGATGAACGGGATGGGCCTCACGCCCGCCAGCCCAGCCGCGACATTGACCAGCACGAAGGGGCCGGACGGGATGATCC
>JAHDEU010000068.1 GCA_020628635.1 Hellea sp.
GACGCATCCCGCGCGACCGGGCCATGGGCTCGCCGGTCAAGCCGGCGAGAGGCGAATAAATTAGAACCTAGAGAGTCTCGCCACCCACACAAAACAACTCCGCCTCAGGCCGACTCTTCGCTGCAGATTGTCCCCCGGACAATCCGCTGACGCTCCGACGGCCTGTCCATGGCCCGATCTGGCCACGTGCACGGTGGTCGCGCTGCGCGCGACTTTTCGGCTGTGTCCCTCTCCACCACGCCTTCGGCGCGGTCACCCTTCCCCAAACTTGGAGAAACTGAAGTCAAAAGCCAGCCACAGATAGTCCCTCCCGTGAGGGGACCCATCGACGCAACGGGCGGAGTGCCCGCGGCGCGATTGGTGAGCGCAAGCGAACGGGAGCGTATGGAGGGGAACACATCTCAGATGGCCGCATTCGGCATGGCGTCAACGTCGAGTGGGATTGAGCTGCGCGCCTCTCTATAGCCGCGCTCTCGGCCAGCGGGTCGTCGACCAACGTCAAGCCGGGCGCCAACGCAATCCGCAGCCAGACGCGTCCCGGCATCAGCCCCCCGATGCCGCCATCACTCCGGAATGACCCGGCCGCGCTCGTCTGTCAGCTGGAAACTGATGCGCGTTTCCACGCCGAGATAGGGGCGCGGCTGGCCGTCGCGGATCTTGGGACGGTAGCGCCAGTTCTGCACGGCGCGGACCGATGCGCCGGTAAACAGCGACTGGCTGCAGGAGGTGGCCTGCACATCATAGGGCTGGCCCTCCACGCTGACATTGAAGCGCATCATGCAGTGACCGGAGCGGTCCGCGCGCGGGGGCATTTGCGGCGGGATGCGCAAGATGGGCTGAACGTTCCGGTCATCCTCAACGAAGACCGGTGTCTCGAATTTGATGGTCTTTGGCGTGAAGTCCGGCTTGGCGCCGCCAAGATCGGCGATGGGTTCGCTCGGCTTTTGAGTCGCCGGTATGTCCACCACGGGCGGCGGGGGCGGGATGTCGAGCACCGGCATCTTGGACAGGGTGATCGTGCGCGTCTGCACGACGATGTCGTCCACGCGCGGATTGATCTCGTATTGGGCGAGCTCCAGCGTGTCCTCGGGCTGGAACTCCTCGCGGATCAGCGCGGCCATGAGCACGAAGAGCCCGGCGGTCACCGCCCCTGCCCCGATGCCAGCCGCCATGCGGCCCATCGTCAGCCGGCGCGCCGCCGAAGGGCTATCGTGGGTGTGCGCGTTCTTCGCCTGTGTTGCGTCGATCATGGTCAGTCCTCCTTAATGTTATTCTGTAACACAATTAGGACCGTGGTAAAAGTTATAATATCACTTTTATAGCGGCAACCACAGAAAAGCCCGGCCCCCTTCCGGGAGCCGGGCTGTCTGTCTGACTGGCTTGGCGGCCGGAGCCGCAGGCCGCTACTGGTTGGTCGTGACGGTGACGTATTTCGCGTCGTAGTCCGCCTTGTATTCCAGGCAGGCCGGGTCATCGATGATCAGGTCGCCGCCGGTGAAGGCCTGGTTGTCATAGGCCAGCTTGATCTTGGAGTAGCAGAGCTCGCGCTCGACATTGATCTCGAACAGGCAGCGATTGACGAAGGCTTCCTCCTCGTTGGACACGAAGGAGATCCACTTCTTGGCGTTGCGCGACTCGCGCGAACCGGCGGGCACCTTGTTGAAGGCCTCCACGGCCTCGGCGCGGATCTTGGAGATCGGAGCCTGGGAAATGGCGCTCTTCACGGCCGACTTCTTGGTCTCGTAGTTCTCGAAGTCGTAGTCCGAGCACTCGAGGCGCGGCGCGTTCTGGGTGGAGTCGTAGCGGCAGTTCGCCACCTGCATCCAGGACTTGCCCGCATCATAGCCGCGGTCGATCGCCTTGGCGAAGGCGCTCTCGGATTGCTGGCACTGGCCCTCATTGTAGTAGGCCTCGCCGAGCGCGGCGTAGAGCTTGGCCGAATTGCCCTGCTGGGCGGCCTGCTCGAGGATCGGGATGGCCTTCTTGTACTCGCGCGCGGTCCGGTAATAGGTGGACAGCTCCTCGAGGTTTTGCGGCGTGCGCTGCACGCGGCCATTGGCCATTTCGCGCTCGAGAATCTGCGCGGCCTGATAGGGCATCTCGTAGAAGGAATAGTACTGGATGACCTTCTTGATCTCCGGCTCCGTCGTCAGCGCACCGCCGAGATAGAGCATCTTGTTGACCTCGAAGGCGTCCTGTTCACGCCCGCCATTGGCCAGCATGGACGCCCAGTTGTTCCAGAGCGAGTTGTCTTCCGGCCATTTCTGGATCATTTCCTTGACGATGTCGGCCTGCTTTCCCTGCATGCCGAGATTGTTGTACAGGAAGTTCATCAGGTCGAAGTGGCGGCGCTCCTTGGGGCTGGCGCGGTTGAACCACTTCTCCGCCCAAGGCAGGGCGCGGCGGTAGTCCTCGGCCTCGACCCAGGCTTGGACCAGCAGGTCCACATAGTTGGGCTTTTCCTGGCCGGTGCGGGAGATGAAGTTCTCCAGCTTGGTCGCGCCCTCGCGGTACTGGCCGTTGACGATCATCAGCTGCGCGATGACCACCTCGATATTGCCGACCTCGTTGGGCAGCAGGCCGCCGGAATTGATGGCGTTCTGGAAGGCGCTCAGCGCCTGGGACGTGTTGTCCACGTCGTTATAGTTCTGGCCCAGCATCTGGTAGATGGTGGAGCGCTCATAGGGGTTGAGATCCTGATTGGTGTTGATCAGGTTCTGCAGCACATTGATGGCGCCCTGGGGATTGTTGGCGTTCATCATGGTGAGCGCTTCGTTCACCTTTTCGCCCGCATCGGCCGAGAACTGGCGGCCCTCGTCCTGGGCGTGGGCCACGTCGATGGTGGCGGGCGCGATCACGCCGACCGCGGCGAAGGCCATGAGGCTCGCGCCGAGCAGCGAAGTTGTCTTGAGTTTCAGTGCCGAGAGCATGTGTGTCTCCTGTTTGTCTTGGAGCCCCGGCGCGACGTCCAGGACGCGCTGGAGCTGGGATGCCCGCACCGGTCGATCCGGCGGCAGGCTCGGTCATGGCACACGATATGGGCGCCGCGACCGGGTGGAACAGTGGGACAATCCGTCCCGCTTTTCCGCTGTTCAAATTCCGTTCAGCGCAGCGGCAAGGCCGCGCCGGCCAGCCACTCTACTCAGGGATGATCTTCCCGCGCTCGTCGGTCAGCTGGAAGGTGATCTTGCTTTCCACGCCGGTCCGGCCAACGGGACGGCCGTCCTGGATCTTGGGATTGTATTTCCACTTCTGGACCGAGCGGATCGAGGGACGCTCGAACAGGCTCTGCGTGCAGTAGGTGGTGGTCACGTCAAAGGGCTGGCCTTCCGGGCTCACATTGAAGCGCACGCGGCAGTGGCCGGACTTCTCGGCGCGGGGCGGCATTTGCGGCGGGATACGCACGAGCGGCTGCGCGTCGCGATCCGAGACGGTGATCTTGAAGGCCGAACGGTCGATCGTGGGCGCTTCGAACTCCGGAATGGCGCCTTCCAGCGAGGAGATGGGCTCGGCCGGACGGTCGGCCTTGGCACGCTCGATCTGGGGCGGCGGGGGCGGCGTTTCGATCTTCTGGATCTTGGTGATGGTCGTTTCGCGCTCCAGGATCTGCACGTCCTCGACCTTGGGGTTGATCTCGAATG
The DNA here is from genome assembly GCA_020628635.1 of Hellea sp. Taxonomy (GTDB): domain Bacteria; phylum Pseudomonadota; class Alphaproteobacteria; order Caulobacterales; family Maricaulaceae; genus Litorimonas. The sequence goes on from JAHDEU010000068.1 coordinate 3,642, forward strand.
CGTTGAGCTCGATCTTGTCATCGGGCTCGAACTCTTCGGAGATCAAACTCATCATCAGCACGAAAAGCAGGACCGTGACGATCGCTGCGGGAATGACGGCAAGCCAGCGCAAAGCACCCATGACTTTCTTCCTCTCACTCGGCCGACGCTAGGCGCGGCCCGGTAAAACTTCGGCCCGCCGAGTGGCGGGCGGTAAAGCGAGGACCTATTCGGTCCCCACGCGGGTCGTGACGCCCAGGCTCTGGAACAATTCCTGCACACCCATGACCGTTCCGACATCGGCGTCGCGGTCAGCCTGGATGATGGCATTGGCCTTGGGCGTTTCGTCGCGCAGCGCCACCAGGATCGGGCGGACCTCCTCCAGCTTGTAGGGCTGCTTGTCGACCCAGACATTGGAGCCGCTATCGACCGCCACGAGAATGGTGGGGTTCCATTCCACGTCGGTGGTCGCCGTCGGCTTGTTCGGCTCCAGCCCCGGCGTCTTCACGAAGACCGAGGTCACGATGAAGAAGATGAGCAGGATGAACACGACGTCCAGCATCGGAGTCATGTTGAGCTCCGTGCCCTCGTCTTCGATCACTGTTCTAGAACGACGTCCCATAGTGTTACCTTATATCATTTCGAGCGACGAGTCGCAAGAGCCTTGTGCAGTTTGTGCAAAACCGCTGGATTTGGTGCGGATGGGCGCGGCGCGGACAACGCCTTCTCCCGTCCGGTGTGCGGAGGTCAGGCCGCGCCCTCGATCACTTCGATCTTGCTTTGCAGGCCCTTGTTGTCGAGCCCGTCCTTGAGCTGGACCAGCACCCGGTTCTTGGACTTCGGGTGGAAGCGCAGGATCACGGACGCGCCGGGCTTGTCGGCCAGCTGGCGCTCGACCCGGGCCAGCACGCGGTCGCATGTGGTGCGCAGGCCATCGACCGAACAGCTGTTGTTGTCATCCACATAGACCGTGATGGCCGGCGGGCTGTTGGGCGGCGGCGGCGTGTTTTCCGGCGGCGGCGGCGGCTGGGTCAGGTCGATGCCCGTCTCGTCGAGGAAGACGGCGGTCACGATGAAGAAGATCAGCATGATGAACACGATGTCCAGCATGGGGGTCATATCGACTTCGCCCTCGTCGGACGAGGAATTGCGGCGTGCTCTTCTCATGGTCCGGGCTCCTTAGTAGATGCTGCGGTCGACGACGAGTTCGTCGGCGAAGCGGGCGGTTTCGCGCGCGCTCCAGCGCGGCAGGACAGTGGCGAAATACAGGCCCGACAGCGCGGCCATCATGCCGGCCATGGTCGGGATGGTCGCCTTGAAGACGCCGCCGGCCATGAGGCGGGCGGAAGAGGACCCGGAATAGGCCAGCACGTCGAACACGCCGATCATGCCGGTCACAGTCCCCAGCAGGCCCAGCAGCGGGGCGAGCGCCACCAGCGTCTTGATGATCGACACATTGGAGATGGTGCGTTCCTTGACCTGGCTGACCATCTGGTCGCGGATCGCGAGGGCGCGCCAGGAGGAGCGGTCCGTCCGGGCATTCCACTCATTGCGCAGCCGCGCCTTCATCGGCTTGTGCGCCAGGAGGTAGTAGGCGAAGCGCTCCAGGATCAGCGTCCACATCACGAAGATGACGCCGGCGATGGGGATCAAGACCCATCCGCCCTGTTGCAGAAAGGCCTGAAGGCCTGCGATGACATTGCCCATGGGAGCGTTTCCTCTTGTCCGGTGTGTCAGCAGCGCCCGGGATGGGTCCCGGACATCCGCCAGATGCGGTCGGCCCGGGAAAACCCGGGCCGGGCCGAACTAGATGTTGGTCACGGGTGCGACGCCGACCGTGCTGGTGCCCACACCGCGGGCTTCGACGTGGCGGGCGACGATACCGGCCGACTGCTCTTCCAGCGTGCTCTGAACACCGCGGGCAAGCGAGGCGGCGAGCGAGTGGATGATCAGCAGCGGGATGGCGACGATCAGGCCGAGCATGGTGGTCACGAGGGCGACCGAGATACCGCCAGCCATCAGCTGCGGGTCACCGGCACCATAGATCATCATGGCTTGGAAGGTCTGGATCATGCCGGTCACGGTACCCAGCAGGCCGAGCAGCGGTGCGATACCGGCGATCAGCTTGATGAAGTTCAGGCCGAATTCGAGCTTGGGGCTTTCCTGCAGGATCGCCTCGTCGAGCTTCAGCTCCACCGTGTCGGTGTCCGCGTTCTGCGCACCCTCATAGGCCATCATGACGCGGCCCAGCGGGTTGCCCTTTGCGGGCTGCGCTTTGCGCTTCTGGCCCGCGACCGCCATGCGGACGAGGAACAGGCGGATGATCAGCAGGATGCCGAGCAGCGCCGTGATGGCACCCAGACCCATGATGATCTGACCGATCACGCCGCCTTGCAGCGCGCGCTCCCACGGCCCGGGCTGCAGCTCGAACGTCTTGAGCAGTTCGCCGCGCGTCGGGTCGATCGGTGCGTAGACCACGTCGCCCGCGCCCGCGTTCAGAACGTTCTGGGCGGCCGACTGGATGGCGCCGCCCGGCTGGGCCGGCAGCAGCGACAGCAGCGGCAGGCCTTCGCCCGTTTCAGATGGCGGGTTGTATTGCAGGAAGTCGCCGCCGTTCTGCGTGAAGGCCACGAAGGGGCCGACGCGCGTCACGTCCGTGCCGTCACCGATGCCGGCGACATTGGCGGTGAAGCGGGACACTTCGCGCTGCGCTTCCATTTCCTGGAGCATGGTTTCCCAGATGGCGTTGAGGTCCGTCGTGGATGGCAGGGCGTCGGAATTGGCGACGCGGCCCAGAACCTGCGTGCGGTTCGGGTATTCCGCCGTGATCAGCGAGCGGTCGAGGGTGGACTTGAACTCGCCGGCCATGGAGCGGGCGAGACCGAAGACCTCGCCGAACTCGCCCTGAGCGGCCGTCAGCTCGCCCTTGAGGGCTTCGATCTGGCGCTGGTTGGCGGCGAAGTTGTTCTCGACCCGGCGGGCTTCCGCCTCGATCTGGGCCAGCTCGGCGCGGGCGCGCTGAAGTTCAGCCGTCTGCTGCGAGGCATTGGCCTGGAATTGCTGGACGCGCTCGCGATTGACGCGTTCCTGCTGGGCGGCGTCGTTGCGGACCTGGTTCAGCAGCTCCTGCACGGAGGTGATCTGGGCCTCGGCCGGGGTGGGTGCGACCAGCGGCAGGGCCGTCGCGATCATGGCCGTACCGATGAAGGCGGCGATGGCTTTGTTATGAAGTTTCATAGTGTTTCGCTCTCTTTCGATCTGGTCAGGGCTAGTTGGAGCCGACGGAGACGGGGGCGTAGATGATTTCGGGGGCGGCCTGTTCGCGTGCGACGCGGATGGTCTGACGCACCTGGCGGTTGTCGAGATCCGACAGCGTGTCCCAGGAGTTCGTCGCCATGTTGTAGCGCTTGGCGATGCCGCTATCGCCCTTTTCCAGATACAGGAAAGAGGTGCGGCCGAAGCGGATGAAGTCCACGACGGAGCCGGGCTGCTCGGGATGGACGCCCTCATAGCTTTCCGTCGAATAGCCATAGGTCGCCTCGATCTTGTAGGCGTTGAGCACCTGGCGGTACTGCTCGGCGGGCGACACGTCCGGGCTGCCCAGAGCCGCCTTGACGCGGTCCAGCCGCGCCATGCGCTCGTTGAGGCGGAAAGGCACGTCGCTCTTGATGGCGTCTTCCAGCGCGACGGTCATGCGCAGCATCATCGGGCTCATGCCCTGCTTGATCTGCTCCACTGTTCCGAGCTGGTTGCGCACCGAGCGGATTTCCGAAGTCTGGCTGTCGAGGAAGATCTGCTGCTGGGCGGCGAACAGGCGCGTGTTGTCGAGCTGCTGCAGCACGGCGCGGTATTCGCGGACCGCGGAGCCGGCGGCATCGTCGGACGCTTCGACCTGGCGCTGTGCGGCGGCCGAGCTGGCGGTGGATTGGCGCGCGGCCGACAGGGCGCTCTCGAGCTGGGCGGAGGCCATGGTCGGGGCCATGATCACGCCGCCGAGGCCGATTGCGGTCCCCGATGCGAGCGCGAGCGCGAAGCGCTTGGCTTTTGGTGTTCTCAACATGGTGTCCTTCCCAGTTTCATGTCTGATGACCGCGACACGTCTGCTGCGGTCCGGGTCGAAGCGCCGGCCCCATGTGAGCCCGGCGTGTGGAGGATGAGCCGCGCGGATGCCCGGCCCGGTGAAAAGAAAAGCGCGGGCCTAGCTGGCATCCGCGCCGCGTTCGCCGACCTGGATCGGCACGGTCATGGTGGAAACGGCGCTCTCGCCGCGCGCGATTCGCACATTCTGGCGCAGGCCGAGCAGTTCCGAATTGCTGATCGGCTCCCACGCCTTGCTGTCCATATTGTAGCGGTAGCCCACCGAGCTGTCGCGCTCGAGGTAGAACAGCGCCAGGCGGCCGTAATGGATGTAGTTGCCGTCCGGCAGCTGGTTGGAGCCGTTGAAATCCTCGATCACGTCGGTCGCATCGACGCCCGGACGGTTCTCGACCGAGGCAAGCTGGTCCCTCTGCTCATCGGACAGCGCGCAGCGGGCGGACATGGGATCGGCCAGGCAGGCCTGGTAGCGGCCACCCGGCTCGACCGGGTTGTTGCCGGTGTAGGAGCCGACCGACAGGCCGAGCTCGACTTCGGCGGCGTAGAGATCCAGCGCGCGTCGGAAACCGTCGGGGATGGACGCGTCCGGCGAGCGCATGTCGTCGCGCAGATCGTCCAGCAGGGCGAAGCGCTGCTCGACGGCGAAAGGCAGGTCGCTCGTCATTACCCGTTCGAGACCCGCAATCATGTTGTTCAGGATGGGACGCAGCTCGGCCTGCGCGTCGGAGCCTCTCGCCTCCGCGATGCGCTCGCGCAGGCTGGCGATCTGGGCCTGCTGCTGGCAGAGATAGAATTGCTGCTGGGTGAGGCCGTTCGTGCGGTCGCTGGCCTCCTGCAGCAGGGCGGAGAACTCCGCCGTGCGGTCGGCTGCGTCCTGCGCCGCCGCCGGCACGGCCGCGCCGCAGAGCAGTGCGGCACCGAGGGCGCTTGCGCCGATTGAATGAAGGACAACCCGCAGCGGGCTCCGTGACGCCTCTTGGGACACGTTCACAGCATGACGCTGGGCCGTTGCAGATCGCACCACTTACATCCTCCTAATGGTCCGCCTGCTTCTTTGCGAGCAGGTCGGAGGCCCGCGCTACACGGGCAATTTTTCTTAATCAATCATTAGTCTGACGGGTGTGCAACGTTTTTATAGGAGATTTCCGCATCAATTTTTC
>JAHDEU010000069.1 GCA_020628635.1 Hellea sp.
GCTGCGGTTTGTCCCCCGGACGATCCGCTGACGCTCCGACGGCCTGCCCATGGCCCGATCTTGCGACGAGCGAGCAAGTCGCGCTGCGAAAGGCTCTCTCGCTGCGTATCCCGCAAAAAGTCGCGCCGCAGGCACGCCCTTCCCTCACCCCAGATCGTGCTTGTCCGCCCGCCTTTTCCCCATGAGCAGGCCGCTCTCCAGCCGCCCGCGCAGTTGCGCGTAATAGGCGCGCAGGAAGCTCTCGGCGGTGGCGGCGGTGCTGTTGGCCCAGCCGATCTTGATCGCGATCCGTTCGGCCACTTCGCGCATGACGTCGGCGTCGCGCACGCGCAGCACGTCTTCGAGGACGTGGAGTTCGGCGATGCCGTAGGCGTTCAGCTGGTCGGGCGTGAAGGTGAACTGGCCGCTGGCGGCTTCGCGCGTGGCGGACATATCGGGCAGCAGGACGGGTTTGGGCGCGCGCACGACCCAGGTGCCGGCGACCAGATCGCCGATGCGCAAGCGGTCCTTGTTGAGCAGCGGGAACAGCGAGAAGATCGCCAGCCAGACGATGGCGGCGATCCATATCCAGCCATCGACCGTGCTGTTCTGCCCCGTCAGCGTGCCGCCGCCGAACAGCACCTGGATGGGAATGAACAACTCGATCTCGCGCAGGGCGTTGCGCGCGAACACCGCCGACGCGGACAGTCCGGCGGAGTTGCGCGACGCGACACGGATGCCGAGAATGCGCTTGCCGGGCGTGGCGGCCTTGGGCCCCATCTCGAACAGCATGAAGTAGAAATTGCGGATCAGGAAGGCGAACAGCATCAGCGTCACCGCCGCGCCCTCCAGCCCGCCGACCTGCGCGCCCGCGATGGAAAACACGATCGCGCCGATGATCAGCGTCACCGTCATGATGAGGATGTCGAGGCAGAGCGCGCCGAAGCGCTGCGACACGTCGGCCAGCCTTACGCCGAGATCGACGCCTTCCGGCGTGACGAGCCTGCGCACGGTGCGGTTGACCTGCGCGGCGGCGGCCGGGGACTGGTAGGCCGCGCTCATGCGGAGAACTCCGGCGGGCTCGATCGGCGCAGGAAGAAGAACGCCATCCAGAAGACCAGCATGGCGAAGCCGATGGCGTAGCGGATTTCGTCGCTGTCCACGAGCTGGCGCGGGAAGGCTTCCAGCAGTCCGGCGATGAACATCATGATGACCACGCCGCCGATCACGCGCGCGGCCACATCGCCCGATCCGGCCGCGCTTTGCAGCCGCGTCAGCCGCCCCGGAAAGGCGACCGACCGGCCTATTCGCAAGCCCCCTGCCCCGGCGAGCAATATGGCCAGAATCTCGGTCGTGCCGTGCACGGTCAGCCAGCCGCCCAGCTCATAGCCCAGCTGCTTGTTGATGTGCAGACCCATGAAGGCGCCCAGCACCAGACCGTTCTGCACCAGCAGCACGATGGTGGGCAGGCCGAAGGCGAAGCCCAGCGCGAAGGCAAGGATCGCCACGCGCGAATTGTTAGAAAAGAGCTGTGCGGCAAAGGCGGCGAACCAGCCTTCCTTCTTTTCCTCGTCGGTCCGGTAGATCACCTCCATCAACGCCTCGCGCGACGAGGTCGGGTCGCGGCCCTGCGCCATGCCCTCGCCCACAAAGGAGTAGAACCATTCCGGCTCCGCCATGACGAAGGCCGTGCCGATGGCGGCGGCGAGAAAGAAGATGAATGTGGCGACGGCCAGCTCCGGCCAGATCTCGCGCACCGCGCTCGGCCAGCCATGGGTGAGAAAGCCGATGGCCCGCTTCCACAGCGGGGCGCGCGCACCGTAGAGCGCGTAATAGGCGCGCTCGCACAGGCTCTCCAGATAGGTGATGACGTTCTGGTCCAGCGATGTCGCGCGCGCGACCGAGAGCGAGGACAGGCAGGCGCGGTAGAGCCGCGGCAGGGCCAGCAACTCCTCGCGCGACAATGCCTTGGTCCCGCCGCTCTCCACCTTGCGCAGCACGGCCTCGAGCGACTGCCAGCTGCCTTGGCGCTCCTCGCGGAAGCGGGCGGATTTGAGGGTAAGCGGTGTCAACATATCAGAGGACATGGCGGGCCTTCAGGGCGAGATAGCGGTTGAGCAGCGCGCCGTTGAGCTGTTCGGGCGTGGTATTGAGCACGGACACGCCCATGCGCTCCAGCCGGGTGAGGACCAGTTCGCGTTCGCGGCGCAGGCTGTCGGCGACAATGGCCTCGGCGAGGTCCTGCGGGCTCTCCGGCTCGCGGTCGGTCAGCGCCTGCAGGCCCGCATTCTGGAAGGTGACGAACACCACCACATGGCGGCGCATGAGGCGGGCGAGGTTCTCCACCATCAGCTCCGCGCTGGTCGTGTCGATGAAGTCGGAGAAGATCACGATCAGCGTGCGGCGCGACAGGCGCTGCGACAGCGTGGTCAGGCCGAGCGTGTAATTGGTCTCCGTGCTGGAATAATCGACCTTGGCGGCTTGGCGCTGCATCTGCGCAAACGCCGTCTGCCCGGATGTGGGCGGGGCGTAGAGATAGGGCTTGGCATCGAATGCGAACAGGCCGACGCGGTCACCCAATCGCAAGCTCAGGAAGCTCAGCAGCAGGGCGGCGGAAATGGACCGGTCGAGCTTGGTCAGCACCAGCCCGCTCTCGTCGCGCGTTTCCTCGTTCATCAAGTATCCGGAATCGAAGGCAAACACGATGTGGTTGTTCTTCTCGGTCTCATATTCGCGCGCGAGCAGCGTGCCGTGGCGGGCGGAGTGTTTCCAGTCGATGGCGCGCGGGTCCATGCCCTGGACGAATTCGGACAGCGCATCGAACTCGGTCCCCTCCCCGCGCAGCTTCTGCAGCTTCTCGCCGAAGTCGGCGTGGCGGTTGAACAGATTGATCGCCTCATCCGTGAGCCTTGCGGTGTCGGTAATGACGGGCAGCGGGCGGTCGAGCACATCGGTCCTTTGCGACCAGACCAGCCCCAGCGGACCCGTCCAGCGTTGCCACAGGCGGCTGACTTCGGCATTGCCGCGGCGGCGTGCGGTCAGGGAGAAATGACCGGACCGGGCGAGTTCTAGCGCAAACGGTCGCACCACGATCTCCTCCGTCGTGGAGAGCGAGGCCTCGTGCGCGCGCTGGGGCGCCTGCGGCAGGCGCAGCGGCACTTCGACGGTCGCGCCGACATCCATGGCCGACGGCGTCGGCAGTTCGGGCCGCAGGGCGGAGCCGCGCGCGCTCAGCACCCAGTCCAGCGCCATTGCACCCAGCACGGCCGCCAGCCAACCCGCGCCGACGACCCAGAGCGACGGCGCCAGCAGCGCGAATGCAAGGCTGATCGGCAGTCCGGCCGCCATGGTGTAGATCGCCCGGCGCGTGGGGTAGGCCGTGAGCCGCGCGGTGATCGCGCTCTTATCGCGGGGAGGCAGTGCCAATTATCTTGGAGCCGCCGTCTGCTCGACGATCTGGCGCAGCACTTCGTCCGACGTGCGGCCCTCGATCTCGGCGGCCGGTGACAGCACGGCGCGGTGGCGCAGGCCCGGCAGCGCGATGGCTTTGACGTCGTCGGGAATGACATAGTCGCGCCCGTCCAGCGCGGCGACGGCGCGGGCGGCGGCTGCGATCATGGCGGCAGCGCGCGGGCTGGTGCCGGTCTCGAACAGCGGGTTGTTGCGCGTGCCGCGGACCAGATCGACGATGTAGTGCGTCACGTCGTCGGTCAGGCGCACGCCCTCTACATGGGCGCGGGCTGCCGAGAGCGCTTTCTTGGTCGCGACCGACCGGATGCCGAGCGCCTTGGGATCGGCCGTGCCCATGCGCGCGCCGTGGCGCTTGACGATGGCGATCTCCTCGTCGCGTGACGGGTAGCTCAGCACATGCTTGAACAGGAAGCGGTCGAGCTGTGCCTCGGGCAGCGGGTATGTGCCCTGCTGCTCGATCGGGTTCTGCGTCGCGATGACCATGAAGTGCTCGCCGAGGTCGAACGGCTTGCCGTCGATGGAGATCTGGCGTTCCTGCATGGCTTCGAGCAGCGCGGCCTGCGTCTTGGGCGGGGTGCGGTTGATCTCGTCGGCCAGCAGCAGGTCGGTGAAGATCGGGCCCTTCACGAGGCTGAACTTGGACGTCTTGAAGTCGTAGATATTGGTGCCCAGCAGGTCGCCCGGCAGCAGATCCGGCGTGAACTGGATGCGGCCATATTGCAGGCCGACACTGGCGGCGAAGCATTGCGCGAGGAAGGTCTTGGCCGTGCCCGGCACGCCTTCGAGCAGCACATGTCCGCGCGACAGCAGCGCGACGAGCATGAGCTGCACCGTGTCGTCCTGCCCGATGATGGCCTTGGCGATCTCGCCGCGCACATCCGATGCGAGTTTAAGCACGGGGCTGTCTGCGGCAGGCGCGCCTGAGAGTTCTTCGAAGTCGGTCATTTCAGTATGTCCTCTTTCCACCGCAGCAAACGGGCCGCGCGCGTCATGGGTGTGAGTTCAGGATTGGTCGCGATCTCGTCGAAGCGGGGTTGGATGTCGCGCAGTTCCTCGCGGTCAGACAGCGCCGCATCGACCCGCCGCGCGTCCCAGACCGACAGGCCGAGCGCTTCGATGACTTGCCGCCGGACAACATCGGGATAGCGTTCCGCCACATCGTCTATGCGGCCCGCGCCGGCGATGAAACCGCCCGCACTCCGCGCGAGCACGGCGGGGCCGCTGGTGATGGCATCTTCACCCGACTGCACGCCGTCGCCTTCCGCCGCGCCGAACCGGTTGAACCCCTGCCAGCCGACCAGCAGCCCGGCGGCGAGCAGGCAGAGCGTGGCGGCCAGAAAAGGCGGGCGCGTCATCAGCTTGACCAGGTTCTGGTCCGTGTCGCGGCGGCGCAGATTGTCGTCCAGCACGATGCCGCCATTGCCCACGCCCAGACGCGTGGCCGCCATGTCCAGCACCTGCAGCGCCACCCGCGCGCGGTCCTGCGTCGCGATGCCGTGATTGTTAAGAAGGTCGGGATCGGACAGCACGATCCACTGCGTGTCCGGCAGGCGGTAGAGCACGTTCTGATCCGTCGCGCCGGAGAATTCGCGGCGGTAGAAATTGGCCGTGGTGCCGACGAACCGCTCGAGCAACTCCTCCATCTCGCGCTCGGCCTCCTCCGCCTCCTTGCGCGCTTTTTCCCGCGCGGCGCGCTCCTCCTCCGTCAACGCGTCTTCCTCGTCGGCCGCATCACCCTCTTCCGGCTTTTCCTCTTCCTCTGGCGCGTCGGCGATCCATTGCATGAACCGAACCTCCACGGGCTCGCCTTGAATAGCCACGGCGGCACGGACATCCTCTGCGACGAACAGGCCGAGGTCGAGCTCCAGCTCGCGCGACAGTGAGCGCAGCGCGCCCGCGCCCTCGCGTGACAGGCCGGGCTTTTCGCGCAGCACGACATGCGGGCTGTCCTCCTCGAGCGGGGTGGCGGCCCATTTGGGCAGGATCAGCAGGCTCGGCTGGTCGCGCGGGATACGCCCGAAGCGCGACTCCGTGATGGCGCCGGTGAGGAAATAGACCCGCAGGTCCTGGTCGGCATAGGTGCCCTCGACCGGATAGGCATCGACCGACACATCCGCGCCGATCTCGTCGAGCAGCTTGTTCAGCCCCGCAAAGCCGACCGCGCTGGTGTCGAGCGCCGTGCCGTAAACCACCGGGTCCTCGCGCAGCTCATCGGCGTAGGACAGCAGCATGATCAGCGCGGCGAAAGCGAACAGCCCGACGGCGACCAGCCCCGCGATCAGGCCTAGCCCCATCGGCCCCGCCCCCCGGCGGCGGCGGGCGCGGCCCTTCAGCTGCGCATCCATCATGCGCACCGTCACGCCGTCACGCCCTGGCTCGGAGCGGTCGCAGGTGCTTGCGACGCTGCCGCGAACCCTCGCGAGGCGAAGCTCTCATAGGTGGTGCGGGCGTCCGCGTAGTCCTGCGCATCCACGGCGCGTCCACCGAAATGGCTGCGCTCGACCACGCGGGCGAGGCTGGCAAAGGTCGTGCGCGTGTCGGGGCCGAGTGCCTCGGATCGCGAGATTTCACGAGCGGTGAGTGACAGCCGGATCGCGTCGGGCCGCGCCTGCTCGATATCCTGGATGGAGCGGTAGAGCAGCAGGTGCACGGCTTCGGCATAGCGCCCCTCCGCGGCTAGCCGGTCTGCGTCTTCCAGCAGCACGCGCACGGTGCGCGCATCGGGACGGTATTCCTGCGCCTGCGCGGCCTCCCCGTCGTCATCCGCCATCATCCGCTCGCGCAGACCCCAGATGGCCAGCAAAATAGCGTAGAGCGCGACCATGATGAGCGCACCGACGCCCATCCAGAATACGGCGATGATGATGGGCGTCAGAAATTCGAACAGCGCTCCGAAAAACTCGCCCAGCCAGCGCAGCCAGCGCGGCGGCGGGGGCGGAGGCGGCGGCACGTCGGAGGTGAGCTCGAACTGAATCGTATCGTCGCGCTTCATGCGCCGGAAAGCCGTCTGCAGATCGTCATCGCCCACTTGCGACAGCGCGGACGGCGCGGGCTCAGCCTCGACCTGCGCAGAATCCTGCGCGTGCGCGCTCCCGACCAGCAGGGCGAGAAGCAGGACCAGAGTTGCGAGGAGCTGTCTCAGAGCCACTTGAGCAATCTGAACACGAAGAGCTGGATCAGCCCGATCCCGACGACGATGGCGGTGACATACCAGAAGCCCATGCCGTCCTCGACCCAAGGCATGCCGCCGACATTGATACCCATCATGCCGGAGATCAGGCCCAGCGGCAGGAAGATCGCGGCCACCACGGAGAGGATCATCATGTTGCGGTTCATTTCCTCAGCGCGGATGTCGGTCAGCTGGTCCTTCACGATGGCGCAGCGTTCGCGCACGGCGTCGAGTTCTTCGGCCACGCGGGTCGCCTGATCGGCGGCGTCGCGCAGGCGCAGCTGGTCGTCCGCGTCGATCCAGGGCAGACTTTGTTGCGACAGCGAGGTGAGTGCGTCGCGCTGCGGGGCGAGATAGCGGCGCAGCAGGATGGCCTCGCGGCGCAGGTCCGCAACCGCCGAGCGCGCCGTGTCATGGGCTTGGGACTTGTCACTCTCGATCAATTCTTCAAGTTCATCCACCTGCTCGTTCAGGTCGGTGATGGTCGGCCCCATGCGCTCGATGATGGCCAGCGCAAAGGTCGCGGTGAAGCCACCGGGCGTGTCGGACACGGGCTGGGATTTCAGTCGCTCGACCATGTCGCCCACGGCCTTGAGCGACCTGGCATTGCAGGTCACGATCCGGCCCTGCTGGATGAAGAAGCGCAGCGGAATCATGTCTTCGGGCTCCGCGCCGGGGTTCAGGTTCACGCCGCGCAGATTGATGAGCACGTCCTCGCCGCGCAGTATGGTGCGCGGGCGGGAATCGGATGCCAGCAGCGTGCGGGTCGCCACGACATCCACCCCGTCATCTGCGTCGAACAGCGCCTTGGTCGCCGGATCGTCGCGCGAAAAATGGTACCAGTAATAGCCCTGCCCTTCCGGCGCGGGGTCGTGGAAGGTGTCGGTCGGGATCGGCTTGGCGCGGCCCTTGGCATCGATGTGCCATGCGTGGATGATGCCGCTCACCTGGTCTGCTCTCCCCAACTCATGCACACAGCTTTAGCGGGTGGCGGCCACCCGTCAATGCAGGCTGGCGTCGATCAGTTTCGCGCGCATCAAACCGCGCAGCGAATTGCCGACGAAAACCTCGCCCGAGAGGTCGTCGGGCGACAGGTCGGCCTCCACCGCGCGGCCATCTGCCAGCAGCTCGGCCCGCAACACGCCCGGCAACAGCCCCGGCCCGCGCGGGGTGAGCAGCACGCCGTTGCGCGCCACGAACAGGCTGGTGAAGGAGCCTTCCTTGAGCAGACCGTCCTCGCCGAGGAACAGCACTTCGTCCGCGCCCGTGAGTGCGGCCACCCGCTCCCGTTCGCCGTCATAGAAATCGCGGCGCGATGTCTTGAAGTCCGTGCGCTGGACCTCCGGCGTGAGCGCGTAGCGGGAGATGGCGAGGGAAAGCGGCTCGTCCATAGGCACGTAAGGCGTCGTGCCGATGCTGGTGACACCATCCGGCCCCGCGCTGACCCGGACGCGCATGGGTGCGTCGCTGGAGAGGCGGTCCACGGCGAGCGAGATCGACCCGTTGGGCCGCGCGGCATGGAAGCGCTCGAAGTGCCGCTCCTGGCGTTCCAGCCCGTTGCGGCGCGTCCACAGCATGGTCTCGATGGCCTCTTCCGGCTGCGGGGCGAGCAGCTCCGCCTTCAGCAGGCATTCGCGGTATTCGTCCGCCCCGTCGCTGTCGAGGACCACGCCGGAGCCGACGCAGTAGCGGACCGATCCGTCCTCCACCTCGGCCGTGCGGATCGAGACAGAAAACGCCGCGCGGCCATCCGGCGCGATAAAGCCGACCGCACCGCAATAGGCCCCTCTCGGGCCGCTCTCCAACTCGTGAATGATCTCCATGGCGCGGATCTTCGGCGCGCCCGTCACCGAGCCGCAGGGGAAGAGCGCGCGGAATATGTCCTCCCAGCGCGCGTCGTCCCGCAGCTCTCCCGTCACGCTGGATGTCATCTGGGTCAGCGTGGGATAGTCTTCCAGCGTGAACAGCTCCGGCACGCGCACGCTGCCCGGCTCGCACAGCCGCGACAGGTCGTTGCGCAGCAGATCAACGATCATCAGGTTCTCGGCCCGAGACTTCTCGTCGTCGCGCATGTCGTCCCGTGAGCCCTTGGGCCGCGTTCCCTTCATCGGGCGCATCCGCATGGACCGCCCCTCGCGCGCGAAGAACAGCTCCGGCGAAAACGACACGACGTCGGCCCCGCCGAGGCTCACCACCGCGCCATAGCGCCCTGGCTGGCGGCGGCGGTAGCCGGCGTAGAGCGCGGCCGCGTC
>JAHDEU010000070.1:0-2827 GCA_020628635.1 Hellea sp.
GGAATTGACCTGTCAGGGCCGTTGTGTCACCCCACTCCGCAGCTTAACCGACTAGCATATCTTCTCAGGCGCACTCCCCTATGTCTCGCACTTCCATTGGTCTGATCCTAGCCGCATGCGTGCTTTCCGCGTGCTCGGACCCCGACGCTTCGGGAAGCGTGGAGATCGAGGACGCGCCGGAAACAATCACGCCTGCCGAGCCTGCGCCCGCGCCGGTGCAGCGCGCCACGATCGATGTACCCACGGCGCCCCTGTCCGAAATGCCGGTCCGCCTGGACAGCGCCAGGGAGCTTGCGGTCGTGTCCCGCCGCGGCGACGATGCCAAGGCCTTCGACGTGCTGCGTTCGGGCAACACGCTCATCTACCGCAAGATGGATTGCACACCCGAACACCGCGACATTCGCTTTTCGCTCCATGTCGTGCCTCAAGACGAGTCGGCGCTGCCGGAAGGCCGCTCCTTCATCAATTCCGATTTCACCCCGACCACATATTATGTGGACGGCAGCCAGTGCTACACGCTCGCGACCATTCCCGATATCGGCGCTGCGGAGCTCCGCACGGGCCAATGGGAGCGCACGGAAGGCACCCGCTGGAGCGTTACCCTCGACCCAACCGGCTAGCGCAGCGCCCAAACCCATCCCGCGTCGTGCAAAGGCCGGGCAACACTTAGAAAAAGGGGGGCGTTGTGAAGGCCCTGATCATTGCTGCCGGCAAGGGAAAGCGCCTTGGTGAATACACCAAGGACCTGCCCAAGACCCTGCTGCCCGTCGCCGGAAAGCCGATCATCGACCACCAGCTGGACGCGCTGGCGGCCAACGGCATTTCGGATATCGCCATCGTCAAGGGCTAGCTCGCGGAGTCGATCCAGCGCGACGCCATAGGCACGACATTCATCAATGACGACTTCGAGAACAACAACATTCTCGCCTTCATGATGTATGCGGCGGAGTTTCTCGATGACGACGTGATCGTGTCCTATTCCGACATCATCTATTCCAAGGACGTGGTCGCCACGCTGATCGACGCGCCGCACGACATCACGGCCGTGGTCGATACGGCCTGGCGTGGGCGCTACACCGACCGGCACGACCACCCCGAAAGCGAGGCCGAAAAGGCTCTGTTCGAGCCGGACACGGCGCGGGCGCACAAATTCGGCAAGGTCATCGACGCCTCGCCCGAAAACATCGGCGAGTTCATCGGGCTGTACAAGCTGAGCAAGGCGGGCGCACAGACATTCCGCAACGCCTACCGCGCCGCCAAGGCGGAGTTCGACGGCAAGCCGTTCGTGCATGCCAAGGAATTCCGCAAGGCCTACATCACCGACCTGTTCAACTACTTGATTGAGACGGGGGCCTTGGTCCACTGTGCGTTCATTCAGAAGGACTGGTGGGAAATCGACACCGAGGAAGATCTGCTGGGAGCGCGCGAATGGCTAAAATAACCGAAATCACCCAAGGCGAGCGCGTCGCGCAAGGCGCGCTGATCCTTAGCGAGCTCAACGACCTCAAGCGCACGATCGGATCGTGCTCCAAGGAGCTGGGCTGGGAACAGGCCGAGGTCGAGGCTGTGGTCGAGGGCCGCGCGGAGGACGACACGGTCACGCGCTTCATCGACGACTTCACGGGCTTCTACCCCGTGCGCCGCACCTCGCTGACCCTGCCGCGCACCGACTGCACCAACGGCGTGCGCAAGCTCGATCTGGAAGCGTCGGTCGCCTCAGCCCGGGTGTTCGAGCGGCCCACCGCCGACGGTGGCAAGTCGCCCTATTACGAATACCGCGACACGGCGATGTCCGTGCTGAGCGACTACCGTCCGGAATGGATCGAACAGCTGCGCGTGGTGGACGACAACGATCCGAACAACCCGGACGTGATCTACAACAACGGCCATTTCATGCACCAGGTGACGTTCTTCGTCGGCCCGGTGAACTTCTACTATGAAGTGGACGGCGTGCGCTATTGCGAGGAAATGACCACGGGCGGGTCCAACTACATCACCCCGTTCTGCCCGCACAGCTTCACCTCGCGCGACGCCTCCGAGCAGGCCTATATCGTGGCGGTGACCTTCGGCAACAACGCCAAGCGCGCCCTGGGCGAGCTGGTCACGCTGGGCGAAGCCCGGTCGGAGCGCTACCTCGTGGACCGCTCCTCCAAGACCGCGGCCACGCAGGACCTGATCGACTACCACCTTGGTAATGCGCGGCTGACGCGCGAGTTGCTGGACCAGCGGCTGGCGGCCGCAGGCGCGAGTGCGCGCGTGTGCGACAGTGAGGCCGAATACTCGCAGGAGCAGATCGCCGAGATCGCAGCCGCGCTCAACATCCGTCCCGCCGACCTGATGGTCGTCGATGCACCGAGCGCGGAAAAGGTCATCGTCAAGAAGACCGACCCGGCGGAGGCCTATGCCTACCCGTCGCCCTCCAACTCCGCCTACCGCATCTGGCCGCTGGCCACGACGCGCCAGCTTCCCGGCGTCACCTTCCACCGCATCAGCGTGAATTCGGCGGACAGCGACTTCCGGCCCGACTTCACGACCGGCACGCATACCTATCTGTTCAATTACAGCGAAACCGATTGCCACGTGGCGTGGGAATATGGCGGCGAGGTCTTCCGCGACACGCTGCGCAAGGGCGACAGCCTCTACATCCAGCCGCAGACACCGCACAGCTTCCACATTGCGGAGTCGGACTCCGGCGCGGTCGCCGAACTCGTCTGCGTCGGCGTGCCCAGCGCGATCGACCAGGAGGTCCAGCTGGAGCTGTCCAACATGGGTGACTTCAGCCGGGTCATCCAGGAATCCAAGTGCTGGTTCTAGCGACCGGCCCGAA
>JAHDEU010000070.1:2927-8829 GCA_020628635.1 Hellea sp.
CTCAAATACGACCAGCGCAAGACCGTGATCGAAAACCTGCGCGGCGTGGACGAGGTCATCACCCAGGATACATGGGACTACCGCCCCAATCTGAAAAAGCTCAAGCCCGACTATGTGGTGCACGGCGACGATTGGAAGACGGGCGTGCAGGCCAAGATCCGCCAGGGCGTGATCGACACCATCGCCGAATGGGGCGGCGAGCTGGTCGAGATCCCCTACACCAAGGACATCAGCGGCTCCGCCTATAACAAATATGTCGAGATGCAGGGCACCACGCCCGACATGCGCCGGGGCCAGCTGCGCCGCTTGCTGGCGGCCAAGCCGCTCGTGCGCATTCTCGAAGTCCACTCCGGGCTGTGCGGTCTGATCGCGGAGAATGTCGAGGTCGAGGGCGAGGACGGCTCGCGCCGCGGCTATGACGGTATGTGGTCGAGCTCGCTGACGGACTCTACCGCCAAGGGCAAGCCCGACATCGAGGCCGTGGACATGACGTCCCGCATGAACTCGGTGAACTCGATCTTCGAAGTCACCACCAAGCCGATGATCCTGGATGCCGACACGGGCGGCAAGCCCGAGCACTTCGCCTTCACGGTCCGCAATCTGGAGCGTCTCGGCGTGTCCTGCGTGATCATCGAGGACAAGGTCGGCCTGAAGAAGAACTCGCTGCTGGGCAATGACGTCAAGCAGACGCAGGATAGCATCGAGGCATTCTGCCACAAGATCCGGACCGGCAAGAAAGCCCAGGTCAGCGACGACTTCATGATCATCGCGCGCTGCGAGAGCCTGATCCTCGACAAGGGCATGGAAGACGCCGTCGAGCGCACCAAGGCCTATATCGAAGCCGGTGCCGACGGCATCATGATCCACTCGCGCAAGGCGGACGGAGCCGAAATCATGGAGTTCGCCCGCCGCTACCGCGAATACGAACCGACCCGCCCGCTGGTCGTCGTGCCGTCGTCGTTTGACAAGATCACGGAAGAGGAATTCGCCGCAGCCCAGATCAACATCGTGATCTACGCCAACCAGATGCTGCGCGCCTCCTACCCCGCCATGGTCGATGCGGCTGAAACGATCCTCAAGAACCAGCGCGCGTTTGAAGTCCGCGAGCAGTGCATGTCGATCAAGGAAATCCTAGAAATCATTCCCGGAACCGTCTGATGCTCAGCCCCGAAGCCTATCTCGATGTGCTGCAGGATAGCGGCCTGACATTCTTCGCGGGCGTGCCCGACAGCCTGCTCAAGCAGATCTGCGGCGTCATCACCGACCGCCTCGGCGCGGACCGCCATGTCATCACCGCCAATGAGGGTGCAGCCGTCGGGCTCGGCATCGGCTACTACCTCGCCACGGGCGAAGTGCCGCTGGTCTATATGCAGAACTCCGGCCTCGGCAATGTGGTCAACCCCGTGCTGTCGCTGGCCAGCCCCGAAGTCTACGGCGTGCCGATGGTCATGATGATCGGCTGGCGCGGGCGTCCGGGCGTCAAGGACGAGCCGCAACACGTCCATCAGGGCCGGGTGACCGAAGCGATGCTGGACAGCATGGACGTCCCGACTTTCGTGCTGGACGAGGACATAGAGGCCGCCGCCAAGACGACCCAGGCGGCTGTCGCCAAGGCCAAGGAGATCAACGGCCCCGTTGCCCTGCTGGTCAAGAAGGGCACGTTCGACGCTTACAAGCGCGACACCCACTTCCCGCCCATGAATATGGAACGCGAAGAAGCCATCATCGCCATCGCCGACGCGGTCGAGGACAATGCCGCCATCGTCTGCACGACCGGCATGCCGTCGCGAGAACTGTTCGAGCACCGCGCCCGCACGGGCGGCCGCCACGAGACCGACTTCCTGTGCGTCGGCGGCATGGGCCATGCCAGCCAGATCGCGCTCGGCATCGCCATGAGCCAGTCCGACCGCCCGACCTATTGCATTGACGGCGACGGCGCCGCGCTGATGCATATGGGCTCCATGGCGATCATCGGAAATTCCGGCCTGTCCAATCTGATCCACCTCGTCGTCAACAACGGCGCGCATGAGTCCGTGGGCGGCCAGCCGACAGTCGGCTTCGACATCGACATGCCGGCCATTGCGTCGGCATGTGGCTACAAGAGTGCCGTTCGCGTCAAGGACAGCGTCGAGGAACTGAACGCCGCCATCGCGGACGCGCGCTCCGTCGACGGTCCCACCTTCATCGAGGTGCAGGTCAAGGCCGGCCACCGCGCCGACATCGGCCGTCCGACCAAGACACCGAAGGAAAACAAGACCGCCCTCATGGACTTCCTCGCAAACTAGCGAAGGCCATGCAGGGGACCATCGCGGCATATGGCGGCCTCGGCCGGATCGGCGAATTGCTCGGCGCGCATGAGGCGCGCTCGATCTTTCTCGTCACGGGGCGCGGCTCCTATGCGGCCTGCGGCGCGCAGGCCGTGCTGGACGAGGCGCTCTCGGATTACCGCGTGGAGCGTTTTTTCGACTTCGAGGTCAATCCCAAGATCGAGGACGGCGTTCGCGGCGCGCGCGCGGCCAAGGCCTTTGGCGCGGACCTCATCCTCGCCGTCGGCGGCGGCAGCCCGATGGATGTCGCCAAGCTGATCAAGGCCTTCCTGCCCGACGTGGACGCCGCCGAAGCGCTCGTGCGCGGGCAGCAGACCGTCCCGGACGGCGGCCCGCCGCTGATCTGCGTGCCGACGACGGCAGGCTCCGGCAGCGAAGCCACGCACTTCGCCGTGGTTTACATCGGCAAGGACAAGTTCAGCCTCGCCAGCCCGTCCCTGCTGCCGGATGGCCGCGTGCTCGACGGCTCCCTGCTCAAGACCGCGTCCGCCTATCAGCGCGCGGTCAACGGTCTCGACGCGCTGGCCCAAGCCACCGAAGGCGCCTGGGCGGCCAAGAGCACGGAGGCCACCCGCGCCCTGTCGTTTCAGGCCATCGAGGCGCTAAACTCCCATCTTCCGGACATGGTCCACAGCAACGCAGCCGACGCCCTGCAGGCCGTCATGGTCGCCGCCAGCCAGGCGGGCGAGGTCATCAACGTCACCAAGACCACCGCGCCGCACGCCTTTTCCTACGCCTTCACCAGCTATCACGACCTGCCGCACGGACATGCCGTCTGGATGACCCTGCCGGCCGTCTTCGCCCTGCACCAGCAGGCGGACGCGAGCGCCGTGACCGACCCGCGCGGCGAGACGCATTTCCGAGCCGTCATGGAGCGGCTCGGCGCGCTCTACGGGGCGTCGGACCCGGCGACGTCGGAAGGCGTCCTCAAGGACTTCATGGCCTCGCTCGGCGCGGAGCCGGACATGCGGGCGGTGGGCGCAAAGACCATTGATCAGCGCGCGCTCCTCGCCTCCAAGGTCAACCGCGAACGTCTCGGCAACAACCCGGTCGCGCTGTCCGATGCCGACATCGCCGCGCTGTTCGACCTGGAGGGCGCGACGTGCTGAAATTCTTCCGCCACATGCGCGCCGCCATGCGCTTCGCCGGGCAGCCCGCCGAACAGCGCCGCCTGACTTTCTATTCGGAAGGAAGGAACTACTGGCCGCATCTGGGCGGGCTGGTGCATTACGTGCTCGACAACTCCGACATCCCGGTCAGCTTCGTGACATCGGATGCGGAGGATCCGGTCTTCCAGATCGACAATCCGCGGCTCAACGTCTTTCTCATCGACCAGGGCGGCGTGCGCAACTACCTGTTCGAGAACATCGACACCGAGCTGTTCGTGATGACCATGCCGGATATCGACCAGTACCAGGTCAAGCGCTCCAAGAACGCGGTCCACTACGTCTACGCCCAGCACGCGCTGATGAGCCTGCACATGGTCTATCGCCCCGGTGCGTTCGACCATTACGATACCATCTTCTGCGGCGGCCCGCACCATGTCGCGGAAATGCGCGCCATCGAGACGGCCCATGGCCTTGCGCCCAAGACGCTGGTCGAGCACGGCTATGCCTGGCTCGACAGCATTCACGAGCAAGCCGCCACCCGCCCCCAAGGCACGCAAGGGCAGGGCCCGAAACATGTCCTGCTCGCGCCCAGCTGGGGTCCGGACGGCGTGATCGAGACGGGCGTCGGCGCAAGGCTGGTGGACCAGTTGATCGGCCAGGGCTACCGCGTCACGCTGCGCCCGCACCCCGAAACCATCAAGCATGCGCGCGACGCGGTGAACGCCATCGTCGCCTCGCATACCGACAATCCCAACTTCGCATTCGAGGCCAATGTGTCCGGCCAGGACAGCCTGCACAGCTCCGACGTGTTGATCACGGCGTGGTCCGGCATGGCGTTCGACTACGCCTTCGGCCTCGGCAAGCCGGTCGCTTTCATCGACGTACCGAAGAAGCTCAACAATCCGGACTATGAGAAAATCCCGCTCGTCCCCGTCGAGATCGCCATGCGCGAAACCATCGGCCAGGTCGTCAGCCCCGACGCGCTCGACACGCTGGATATCGAAGCGCTCACCCCGCCGAGCCGCGAGGACATCGAGCGCTACGTCTACAATCTCGGCCACTCGGACGAGGTCGGCGGCCAGTGGATCATCGACTGGCTGAGCGCAAAGGCCGAGGCATGAGCATTTCCGCAAGGTCCATCCTCGCCGCTGCCTTGATCTGGCTTGTCCTCGCACTGCCGGCCTTTGCGCAATTGGGGGCGCAATCGGGCGCGCAATCGGGCGAGCTGTCGGCGCGCGTCGCCGCCGACCTCGACGGCGTGGTCGCGACCGAAGTGGTGGACACGCATAAATTCTACGGCCTGGCCGGCTATTACAACGAAGCCTATTGGCGCGTCGTCGATGCTGACAGCGGTCTTCAGACACCGGAAGAGGGAGAGCTGGTCCTGGAGCCCGGGCAGTGGCTCGCCGCCGTGGGCCGCTTCGAGGTACTGGCCCTGCAGGCGCCCGGACTGCGCGTGGCGGTGGGCGAGGACGGCGAAGCGAGCGTGCTCAACCCCGGTGCGCTTTCCGCCGGCGGCGCGCGCGTGGAGCTGGTCTCCAAACCCGATCTGGCCGCGCTCGCGCCCGAGCTCGACCGACTGCGCTATTCCCATCTCATCGCGCCGATCCGCTGGCTCTGCCTGCTGCTGGACCGCGTCATGGTCCTGCTGCACGGCCTCATTGGCAGTTGGGGTCTCGCCATCATCGCCATCGCCCTGCTGATCAAGCTGGCGCTCTTCCCGCTGGGCCGCCTCGTCAAACGCTATCAGACGCAAGTCTCCCGGACGCAGACCGCGCTCGCCCCGCGCCTGGCGGAGATCAAGCGGACGATGAAGGGCGAGGCCGCGCACAAGGCTTTCGTCGCCGCCCACAAGGAGCAGGGCGTCTCGACCTTCTACACGCTGAAACCCATGATCGGCCTGCTGGTGCAGATCCCGGTCTGGATCGCTATCTTCAACGTGCTGGCCGAGATGCCGCAGCTGCAGGGTGAGGGCTTCCTGTGGATGCGCGATCTGGCCTATCCGGACGCCATTCTGAACTGGGGCGCGGCCCTTCCGCTGCTGGGCGACACGCTCAACCTCATGCCCATCGTCATGACGGTGGTGACGGTCGTCTCCACCCTGACCTTCCGCGATCCCGACGCCACGCCCGCCGCGCTCGCCAAGCAGAAGCGCAACCTCTTCTTCATGGCCGCCGCCTTCCTGATCCTGTTCTACCCATTTCCGTCCGGCATGGTCTTCTACTGGACACTGGCCAACCTGCTGAACTTCGGGCAGCAGCTTTTGGGGCGGCGCAAGGCCGCGTAGATCCGGGCTTGGGCCTGACACACAATCATGCTCCAGAATTACGCCACAGTCGTGCTGTCGCTGTTGCCTTTCATTGCCCTGATCGGGCTGGGGGGTTTGCTCAAGCACATCACGCGCGACCGGGATGGGGTCACGCCGGATTGGAAGACCCTGGATTGGGTGTGCTATTGGGTGCTCAA